>CAZRVL010000079.1:0-9310 GCA_964603455.1 uncultured Lachnospiraceae bacterium | reverse complement strand
GTATACCGCGGAAAGCAGCTTGGCGAAGGCAAGAAGAGCGTTGCGTTCAACGTAATGCTCCGCGCCGCAGACCACACTCTCACAGATGAAGAGGCTGAGAAGGTATCCAAGAAGATACTCACTCTTCTCGAACGTGAGCTCGGTATAACCCTCAGAGCATAAGATATTTTATATTCACAGTATCCGTTCGTATATTCAAAAGCCCGAAGCAAGCGATCTCGAAAATGCTTGCTTCGGGCTTAGATGCAGAGACTCTCGCTCCCAACCTCACGTTCAATTGGGGCATACTCCCGTATCCGAAATATGATGAGACAATGGAGGAATATCAATCTTATCTCCAGCGTTACATCTACGCTATGATACCCGTTATCTTGACAGATACAGACGCTACCGGTGCAGTTCTTGAAGCTCTTTCGAGCGAGATATATCACAGCGTCATACCCGAATATGTTGAGGTTTTGCTCAAGGTGCGCTATTCTCCCGATGAGGGCACATCGCGTATGTTTGATATAATCCGAAACAACATCGTCAGCGATCCCGGTCAGGTATATTCAAATATTCTCGGCTATCCGGAATTGATATTAAAGGAAGGACTTGCGGAAAATGCCAATGAATGGTCTTCCATTATCGCATCTAAGAAGGATCAGATGAACGAGAAGATTTCGGTCATCCGTCCTGTAGTTCAAAAATAACATTTTGGCATTGAGCTTGTACAAAGCCCCACTTTTTATTCGAAAGTGGGGCTTTGCTTTTTTTGCCGAGAAAATACAAAAAAGCACTTGACTTTTTTGCAATAATAGGATATAATAAGTTACAGTATTACGAAAATATTCGTGATAATAAAAAAACGCATTCGTTAAGGAGATAAAACGATGATAAAGGAACTTGGATTACAGTTATATACTATACGCGACTACATGAAGGATGAAGCTTCTATCCGCGAGAGCTTTTTGAAGCTCAAGGAGCTCGGCTACGATGTCGGACAGACTGCCGGATTTTTTGTCGGTGCTGAAAAATTCGCTGAGATCGCAAAAGAGACCGGTCTGAAGATCTGCGGAACTCATTGCGGCTTCAATGAGCTTGTTGCCGACCCCGACAAGGCTATGCGTGAGCATGAGGCTCTCGGCACTACCAATATCGGTATTGGCGGAATGCCCGGTGAAGTCCGTGCGGACGTTGAAGCTCTCAAGGATTTTATAAACAAGTCGAATGATTTCGCAGCTTATATTTCGAAGTTCGGATTTAAGTTCACATATCACAACCACAGTTTTGAGTTTTCGAAGCTCGGCGAAAAGCGCATTATGGATTATCTTGTTGATGGATTCGATCCCGAAAATGTTTCTTTCGTACTTGATACTTATTGGGTACAGCATGGCGGCGGAGATGTTCGTGCTTGGATGGAAAAGCTTGCCGGCAGGATCGATATTCTTCATCTTAAAGATATGGGCACTAAGCCGGACGGCACACCTTTCATTACAGAGATCGGTCAGGGAAGCATAAACTTTGACGGTATACTCGATGTTGCTGAAAAGATCGGTGTTAAGCACTATGTCGTTGAACAGGACACCTGCCCAGGTGATCCGTTTAACAGCCTTAAGATAAGCCGCGATTACATAAAGCCGAGATACATGGGCTGACTATATAAAGCTATATAGTCACTTTGTTCAAATATCGAGATTTTAAGGCTGTGATAAGTAAAATTCGAAAAATATATTGCGAACATCGGAATATATTTGTTGACACAGCCGAGCTTTTGTGATATAATATTAAGGCTATGAAAGGGAGCTTTGCTTTTATAGCAAAACTCATTATTTATCATGATCAAAAATAAATTAGATCCGCCGTATCTCGGATGTGCTTATTATCCTGAGGATTGGGATTTTGCCGAGATAGATCGCGATATTTCGATGATGAAAAAGGCTTCGATCAATTGTGCGCGCATTGGAGAATTTGCGTGGCACAGGATGGAGCCTAAGCCCGGACAGTTTGAATTCGGATGGCTTCATAAAATAGTTGATAAGCTGGGTGAAAACGGCATTGCAGTGGTTTTGGGCACGCCTACCGCTACACCTCCGAGATGGCTTTCTAAGCTATACCCCGATATATACATCGAAAATCCGAACGGTCGCCGTCAAGTTCACGGCGGTCGTCGTGACTGTTGTTCAAACAATGCACACTATGTGGAATATTCTCTTCGCATAGTTGAGATGATGGCAAAGGAATTTGCGAATGATCCGACTGTAATAGGTTGGCAGATAGATAATGAGATATACGGAATGAACGGATGCTTCTGCCCGAACTGCGAGGGAGCGTTCCATGAGTATCTGCACGAGAAATTCGGGACGATAGAGGAGCTTAATTCAAGGTGGAATCTGAATATATTCAGTCAGGCTTACGATGATTTTTCCGAGGTCTCACTTCCGAGAGATTCATGGCACAATCCGCACCTTCAGATGGAGTGGAAGATATTTTCGCGTGAAAGTCATATCAAGTTCGTTCATAAGCAGGCGGAGATACTTCACAAATATGTATCCGTGCCGATAGGAACTGATACAATGCCGTTCAACGGAATGGATTACCGACACCTCAATGAAAAGTTAGATGTTGTACAGTTTAATCACTACAACAACTGCGACAATGAATACAAGTGCTGCTTATGGTTCGACTATCTCAGAGGGTTCAGCAAGATACCTTTCTGGAATACCGAAACTCAGGCTAACTGGAGCGGTTCGGTCGCGTGCGGCAACTATATATTGCCGGAGGGATATTGCCGTGTGAATTCTATGTTGCCGTTTGCACTCGGTGCTCAGGCGAATATGTATTGGCTGTGGCGGACACATTGGGCAGGTCACGAGCTTATGCACGGTGCTGTGCTCGATACATCAGGAAGACCTACGCATACCTTTGGCGAGGTGCAGGATACTGCACATATGCTCGAAAGAGCGGCTGATTTCATAAACGGAACAGAGGTCGTTACAGATACGGCTATGCTGTACAGTTCCTTGAACTGGAATATGCTTGAATCACAGCCTATCGTTTCGGGAGTCGGACAGGATGATATATATCGTTTTTACAAGCCGATATTGAACTGCGGCATACGTCCGGATGTCATAGATGCATTTGCCGATATTGAAAAATACAAGCTGATTTTTGCGCCTCTCATGCTGACTATGGAGGAGGGGGATCTTACGATAAAACTCACCGAATGGGTCAAAAACGGAGGAACTCTTGTCGCCGGACCGTTCTCGGATATACGTACAAAGGACGGAACTCGGTATAAGGACAGGCATTTCGGATTTCTCGAAGAGCTTACCGGCGCATATTGGGCTTACGGAATACCCGATCGTCAGGGAAGTGTTAAGACAGCTTGGAATGACAGCGGTGATATCTTCAGGGCAGATATTTATTATGACGTGTTTGAGTCTGACGGTGTTAAGAATTTGGTTCGGATAACCGAGGGGCATTCTGCTATAAACGGCAAAGGTGTAGTTGTTGAATGCGAAGTCGGAAAGGGAAAAGTGATCCTTCTCGGAACTTTCCCGTCCGAGAGCGAGATGAATGAGATCGTTCGCATTGCAGGCGAAACAGCCGGTATCAAGCATGGCAGCATAGAAGGTGAGGTCATGGTATCGCCGAGATACGGTGAAGCCGGTGAAGGTGTATTTTTGATCGAATACTCCGGAAAAAGAAGCGGAAAATATTTCTTTGACGGCAGGATGACAGATATTCTTACCGGAAAGGTTTATGAAAACGAGATCGAGCTTGAACCATGCGGCATAGCTGTTATGGTGAGATAGCATATATCTAAATGGTATAAGAAAAATTTTGAAGAACGAAAGTAGGTATCAATCAATGGAAAAAGAAATGTACAGACATATACGTGCCGGAGAAGCATATGTTTCGGGACGTGTAGATCAGGATATTGAACGCAACCGCAAGGGTTCGTTTGAGCTGATAATCACAGAAAACGGCAAACCGCTTGAAAATGCTGTTGTTGAAGCTCATATGACCGATATTGACTTTAATTTCGGTGCGAATATATTCATGCTGAATCAGTATGATACAGATGAGCAGAACAGACTTTATGAGAAAAAGTTTACGAATTTATTCAATTCGGCATCTATACCGCTTTATTGGGAGGGAACAGAGCCGACAGAAGGACAGCTGAGATATTCTGCCGACACTCCAAATGATGTTTATCGCCGTCCGCCGGCTGAGATGACTGCGGATTTCTGCGAAGAAAACAACTTGAAGATGAAGGGGCATCCTCTTTTCTGGCATGAATTTATCCCGAAGTGGACCTCCGAATATCCATACAGTGAGCTCAAGTATTTTATCGAAAAGCGTTTTTATGAAATATCCGAGCTTTTTGCAAAGAGATGCGAACGGTTCGATGTGGTAAATGAGCCTTCGAGAATCTATGATGTATACATGGAGAGCCGCGACACTACATGGAGACATTATATATTGCCTGAGGATGATTACTGCGTATGGCTGTTTGAACTGGCGAGAAAGTATTTCCCGGCTAACACTCTCATATTGAACGATACTGTAGGTGCGGTATTCCATGAGTTCAGAGGAAAGTACAGCGGATATTATCTAAACATAAAGGATCTTCTTTCGCGTGGTGTACAGATCGATGAAGTAGGATTACAGTGCCATCTCGGAGATCGCGGATGTGCGAATGTATACAACGGTGAAAGACTTTACAACGTGCTCGATACTTATGCAGAGCTTGGAAAGCCGATGAATATTTCGGAGATCAGCATTCCTTCAAACATTCAGGGTGAGGTCGATGAGGATCTTCAGGCTTTGGCGGCTGAGCAGCTCTACAAGATATGCTTCTCGCATCCGTCACTTACCGGAATAACCTGGTGGAATCTGCCCGATGACGGTGTAATGACCACAAAGCGCAAAGCGGGCGATGAAAATCTGCCGTCTACCGGACTTCTTGACGGAAATTACAACGAAAAGAAGGCATACAAGGTACTTGACAGGCTCATAAATACCGAATGGCGTACAGACGCGACTGTCGAGCTTGTCAACAGCCGTGCAAAGTTTAGTGGATTCTATGGAAACTATGAGCTTACCGTAAGATCGGGAGACCGAGTATGGGTCAAGAACGTTCATCTTTCCAAGGAACTTTCGAGGATCAGAAATATCACTTTGTAATAAATAACAGGTAGTCAGCTTTTTGCCGACTACCTGTTTGATTTTTTTATTTTACTATAAAGCGACCGTTGTAATAGCGTTTTGCCTTTTCTATTGCGGCTTTATCGCCTGTCAGGACACATGGGATCATGAGCATCGGAGCGTTTTCTATGAATATATCTGCAGCTTCCTCGTTGTCGAGTTCGGCGTATACTATATTTTCTTCCATACATACGTTATCATAGAAAGAATCATCGACTTTTATAGGATCGCCCAGTGAGGAGACCTCGGTCTCAATACGATTGGTGCATACGATATTTTCTGTAGCTATCGGTGCTATCGAGGAATAATCGAGTGACGGTGAAAGCTTATCGACAGCTTTTCGTATCTTTTTTATAAATTCAGAATCTGTTCCGCAGCAGCCGCCGAGAATCGGTATTCCAGCTTTGAGAAATTCCGGAATATACTTTGCGAATGTATCGGCATCGAGATCGAAGTGTCGGCAGCCGTTTTCATCTTCGTGTGGCATTCCGGCATTCGGTTTTGCTATCAGAGGTATTCCGAGCGAGATCGAATAGGGAACGAGATCACGCAGAAGTTCAAGCATTCCGTCAGGACCTTGAGAGCAGTTTATTCCGAAGGCGGATATTCCAAGCTCGGCAAGTGACAAAAGGCAGCACGAGAGAGAGTCTCCGGAAAGAGTTCTGCCGGTATCGTCAACTGTCATTGTGACAAATATTGGTCTATCCGACACTTCGCGTATGCCTATTACAGCTGCACGGGCTTCTTGAAGGTTTATATTTGTCTCGGATATGAAGAAGTCAACTCCGGATGCTTCGAGAGCTTCTGCCTGCTCACGGTATGCTGCAACAACATCATCGAACGGAGTATCTCCGAATGGCTCTATGAAGAGTCCTGTAGGGGACATATCGCCGCCCACAAGGCATCCTATGCCTGTGCTGAGGGCTGCCAGCTGCTTGTTTGTTTCTGCGGTGTCGAATATATCAGAGCGTTCGAGCGTTGGGGCATTTGCGCCGAAGGTCGGAGCATAAACTGCGTCAGAACCGCTCTTTATATATTCATTTTGAATTTTTTTGATCGCTTCAGGATGTTCGAGCACCCATTTTTCGGTACAGCTTCCGGCGGGCATACCTTCACGCATGAGAGATGTGCCGGTCGAGCCGTCCAATACGAGTGGGAGAGGGAAGGACTTGGGGTATTTTTTATAAAGAGTATGGAGCATTTAAATTTCCTTTCAACATTTGTCTATGTTTAAAATGGATTTTAGTAATTTTCTATTTCTATTCGTATTACGTCATTATCTAACATTGTTTCGAGGAATATCGATGCAGTTTGCTCAAATCCGCAAGGCTCATCACTGACATAAAATTCGGTTAAACCATTTTCCGCAGTAGAATTGCTTCTGAGAGTGGCTATCTCCTTGGCGGCTTCGAGGGATGAACTTACTATATTTACTCCGGGAAGAAGTTTTGAGATAGTTTTTGATATTACCGGATAATGTGTGCAGCCGAGGATGAGAGTGTCTGCATTGCTTGCTTTTATGTCCTTCAGATAGCGTTCGGCGACCAACTTTGTGACTTCATCATCTTCACCTATGAATCCGCTTTCTACCAGTGGCACGAACAGTGGGCATGCTTGTGTTGTTATTTCGAGCGTTGGGTCGAGAGCCAACAGCTTTTTCTCGAATGATCGACTGTTTATTGTGGCAGATGTTGCTATGACACCTATTTTTTTATTTTTTGTCAGTTCTACTGCTGCTTTTGCAGCACCATCTATAACACCTATTATTGGTATGCTCGGATATTTTTCGCGGAGAATGTCTATAGCTGTCGAGGTGACTGTTCCGCAGGCAACGAGAACTGCATCGATATTTTTGGTCATCAAGAATCGCATATCCTGAAGTGCGTATTTTGTTATCGTTTCCTTTGATCGGCTTCCGTAGGGCACTCTTCCAGTATCTCCGAAATATACGATATTTTCATCTTTGAGAAGCTGTCTGACCTCTTTATATGCTGTAAGTCCGCCAAGTCCGCTGTCGAATATGCCTATCAAGCCAGCTCATCCTTTCCGAGTGCGATGCTTACGAGACGGTCGATTATTTCGCTGTAGGTCATTCCGTCGTGTATGAAGAGCTTCGGATACATACTTATTTCGGTAAAGCCTGGGAGAGTGTTTATTTCGTTGAATATCACTTCTTCCTGAGATCCGTTTCTGCGGACGAAAAAGTCAACTCTGGAGAGTCCTTCAACTCCGAGCACCGAGCATATCTGTACGGCTGCACGGCGCATTATTGTCTGTGCCTCAGATGACACAGATGCGGGGATATTATATGAAGCGGTCGAGTCATCTCCGTATTTGGTATTATAATCGTAAAATTCGCTGCCGGGAACGATCTGACCTACTGTAGAAGCTATGAAGGTCTTCTTGCCCATTACGGCGACTTCGCATTCTTTTCCTTTTATGTATTCTTCGACTATTATTTTATCATCGAATTTTGCTGCTTCGCGGATAGCCGGGATGAGTTGATCGCGCAGAGTGACTTTTGCTGCTCCGACTGATGATCCTGCATTTGCGGGCTTTACGAAAAGCGGATATCCTGATAAGTTTTCGCAACGTTCGACTATCGACTGAATATTCTTTTCAAAGGTTGGGGCATTTATGACTATTGAACGTGCCATATGCACGCCTATGTTTTTCAATATCATTTTGGTGAATCCCTTATCCATTGCTATAGCCGAGGCTGCGCATCTGCATCCGACGAAGGGAATGCCTGTCATTTGAAGAAGTCCTTGGAGTGTACCGTCTTCGGAATATGCGCCGTGCATTACGGGGAAAATCACATCTATGTGCTTTTTTTCGACAGAGCCGTCTTTCTTAAAGATTATAAGCGATCTGTCACTCATTGACGGCGAGATCATAGCCTGCTCAAGCTCACCGTTGCACCATGTGCCATTTTTTATTGATTCGGTGTCTCCAACATAATTGAACCAGTCACCGTCTTTGGTTATTCCTACTGTCAGCAGATCGTATTTTTCATGATCGGCATTTTTTATTATTGATGAAGCCGATATGAGCGATACTTCGTGCTCTGTTGATTTTCCTCCGAAGAGTATGAGAAGTGTGATCTTTTCCATTGTATTATCTCCTGATGAATTATTTATTTATTATGGCAACTCGGTCATTGCCGCCGAAATCGCGCCGCATTCCGATATTTAATTTGTATTCTGCGGCGAGAGCTTTTATTCTGTCGCCTTGATCATAGCCGATCTCAAGTATCATCACTGCACTTTTTTTCATATGATCGGTCATGGCAATAAAGCGACGGTAGAAATCCATGCCATCTTCTCCACCGTCAAGCGCGGTGCGCGGCTCATTTTGTACGTCAAGCGGAAGCGAATCTATATCCGATGTGTTTATATATGGCGGATTTGAGGTTATCACATCGGCATTTGCTATAAGCTCGGAAATGTCTTCGGTCAGGACGTTCTTTTGAATGAACTTGATACGGTGTTGAACTTTATGAAGCTCGGCATTTTTTTGTGCTATCGAGAGAGCAGGAGCGGATATATCTACCGCGTTTGCTTTTATCAATGTGCGTTTTAGGATAGATATTGCGATACATCCGCTTCCGGTGCAAAGGTCAAGTAAGGATTTTCCCGGTGTGACAACTTCGAGCGCGGCTTCGACTATGTGCTCTGTATCCGGCTGCGGAATGAGGACATCGGGGGAGACGATATATTTATCTCCGTAAAAGTATGCTTTACCTGTTATGTATTGAAGCGGAGTTCCTTTTGAAATAAGCTTGGCGGCTTCTGATATTTTGGGCGGCAGATCGAGTTCCCGGTTGAGCATGACCCATTCGACCGATCTTCCGGTCAAAGAACATATGAGTTCGACTGCATCGGTACTGCCTATAAGATGTGAAACAGAATAGTAGTTCATGATGAAATTCCTTTCATACTATATTATAGCAGAAAATCGCGAATAAATAAACACTTTTTTGAGAAATTCTTTTATTATGTGCAAATCACACATCCAATATTCAAAATAACGGCCTTTGTTACATATTTATGACAAATCAAGACTTTTTTTCAAAAACCCCTTGACAAACGGCGTGAGATATGGTATAATAATAAAG
>CAZRVL010000078.1:0-9400 GCA_964603455.1 uncultured Lachnospiraceae bacterium | reverse complement strand
TCGCCGCCCGAGATCGTCACACCGCCGTCAGAGCCGTAAAATATCGAATCCTTTTTGACCTCGGAAATTATCTGCTCGACCGAATATTCTTTTCCTATTAGCTCGACAGCTTCGGTCGGACATATCTTAGCACATTCTCCGCAGGCTGAACATTTCAATCGGTCGAGCGCATGAATGTCATTTTCGAAGCTGTGTGCGCCGTTTTGGCAGACAAGGCATTTTTGACAACCTATACAGCGCGAAGCATCAAAGCTTAACTCAGGCTTCATCGATTTGCCCTCGGGATTGTGACACCATGCGCAATCGAGCGGACACCCTTTCAGAAATATGACCGTCCGTATTCCATTTCCATCGTGTATCGAGAAATGCTGGATATTGAATACGAGCATATCAGTTACCCATGCTTCGCGAGATTATATCATCCTGAAGCCGCTTTGCGATCCTTGTAAAATAATCGCTGTAGCCGCCGACACGAACAATCAAATCAGCGTGTACTTCGGGATGAAGCTGCGCATCTATAAGCTCCTCGGCACTCACGATATTGAATTGAACCTGAGCCGCCTCAGTCCGCAAAAATCCATCGATCAGCGAGCATATCGTATCGAGTCCGGTATTTTTATTCAGCTTGAGATTTATCGCCGTGCCGCCCAAAAATCTTGCAGGCTGCCATGCCGCACTCGAACAGAGCGACATCGTTGGACCGAGCCGATCATATCCCTGCACAGGACTTGAACCGTCCGCAAGTGTCGTTCCCTTGACTCGACCGTCCGGTGTTGCCATCGTATAGCTTCCGTGCCACTCATGGTCGCGATATGAAAATGCACCGGGAACTATGCTCGCACCTCTAACGGTGGTGTGTCTGCCGAAGGTCTCAAGCACCATATCCGATACCCGTTTGGCGATAGCATTCGAGCTTTCCGTGCAGTTTCCGAAATGCTCGACACGATTGACTATCTCTGCACGAAGCTCCTCGTGTCCCTCGTAGTTATCCGAAAGTGCCTTTTTAAATTCGGCTATCGTGAGCTTTTTCTGTTCGTAAACCAGCTCCTTTATAACATTGAAGGACTCGATAACATTTGTCATTCCGAGCATATTCGGCTCGATCATATTATACTTCGCACCGCCCTCATCGGATGACATTCCGCGCTCCATGCAGTCATCAACAAGTGCCGAGATCCTTATCGGGTCTGTGCAGTTTCGAGCGCGTTCAAGCTGATATATCGATTCGGCGCGCATAGCATCTATACAGTATTTGTCAAATGCCCTCGAAAACTCCTCAAACAGTCCGTCAAAATCAATATCATCATTTACATTCATAAAAGTATCGCTGAATATTTTGAGCATATTCATGTACGGACTGGTTATCGAAACACCGGAACAGCCGATGGGAGTTATCTCGACGCAGGTCGAATGTGTGAAATTGTTCGCGGCATCAGCTTCATAGCCGTTTTTCAGCATCGAACGAGTCACAGCATCATTGTTCCATATCTGCGGATTTCCGTTTCC
This sequence comes from uncultured Lachnospiraceae bacterium, assembly GCA_964603455.1. Taxonomy (GTDB): domain Bacteria; phylum Bacillota; class Clostridia; order Oscillospirales; family CAG-272; genus Flemingiibacterium. The sequence continues at coordinate 7,894 of CAZRVL010000078.1, read as the reverse complement.
TTCGCGTATGATCTCGGCGGCATATTCCAATATTTCGCGGCTCGTTTCATTCGTAATGCAGAAACCGACATTCGGGTCGGGAATATGTGTATGTGCTATCGCGGTGAGAAAATGCCATGTAAGCTCGTTTTCGACCGCCTTTCCGCTCGGATCGCGTCCGCCGATCATATATCCTGCCGCCGCCCACGCACTCATATTGTTCATATATTGAAGCGCGAAGCAGTCTATCAGCTCCTGTGCCCCCTCTTCGGTCATAGCTCCGCTTTCAATATCGCGGCGATAATATTCGAGAAGATACTGATCGGGTCGTCCGGCAGAATATATACCATAGAGATTGAAAAGGAAAAAATGCACGCTTTGAAGTGCCTCGCGGAAATTTCTCGCAGGCTTTGCCGGAACCTGGCGCAAAGTTTCTTCGAGCTTCAGATAATCCTCGCGAACACTGCCTTCGGATTCATCCGCAAGCCGTCTCGCTTCATCGGCATAATTTTTCGCAAGTGTCAAAACACCTTCAAGCTCTGTTATGACCGCGGTATAGAACTCATATTTCGGTGCTGTTCTGCCGTCATAAACGTCAAGCGCATCGCGCTTTTCTTCAGCCTCGGCTATAAGTCCCTCTACGCCAAGCTTTAAGAGCTTCGGATAATCGAGTGCCATATGGTCAGCCCTTCCGCGCTTTGGCGGCATCATATATTCTACAGATCTCGCCGTATCGAAGCGTTTCTGCTCCTCCTCGGTGAACGGCGTAAAATTCGGCTGACCAACGATAAGCTCGCCTTCGATTATTATCGGCTTTGTATTTTCAGACAGATATTTTTCGGCATATGCACGGCGGAGCTTTGTCGTCATAGCACCGCCACTCTTCATCCAGCCCTCGATATAAAGCAGCTGAGAATGCGAGCATTTCCACGGAACGAGCGAACGATCCAGCACCATCGGAGAATTATTGAAATAATACTCCCTGAGCGCGGCAGTACGATGAGTCGGCAACTTCAATTTTTCGATATTGGGTTTCATATTATTTTACCTCATTTGTAAAAATGACTATTGATTTTTCTAAAGATCCATGCTATAATAATTATATCAGATAAAATCGCCTTAAGATATATAAAATAGGCACATTTTATAGTAAAAAATGAAACCGAGGAGACAAGCGATGACAATAAATAAAAGGATACGTCCGATACTGCCATTGGAAGAGCTCGAAGTATTCTATGTAGAAATTGAAAATATAATAACGGATTCCGCTGTGAAGATATATCAGAACAACAAGCTGTCGTTTCTGCTGACTGACGATCTTGCGGCAGTCGTCGGAAACAATGTTTTTGACACGGTGAGAGGAGATTTTTTCGTATTCTGTCCCGATGAGATACACCACGGACGATTTTTGAGAAACGGACTTCACAGATACCTCGATTTTTACATTCCGTTAAGCTTTTGGAACAACAAGCTATTCGCTCAAGCTGTCTCCGAAAGCCCGAATTTGAATATGATATACTCAAAAAAAGAAAAAAGTCTTCCGGACAGAATAAATCTCGTCCATCCGGAAGACTCAGACCGTGAAGAGATACTTCGCATATGCGAAAAGGTCGTAAATATACTGTTAAACCACCAAGACTTGTCCGATCACAGTGAGGATATGCTGATATTCGCGCTTTTTATCGAGCTTATGGAGCTTTCATCGAAAGCCTACATGACTCAAAAATCTCATCCGCAGAAAACCTCGATACCGTCCGTGGTATCAAAAACGATAATCTACATAAACGACAACTACAGCGAACAGATCTCGCTCTCCGACCTTTCAATATATTGCGGATGCAGCGTGACCTATCTGACAAGGACATTCAAAAAGCATACCGGGCAGACGATACACCGCTATCTGACCGAACGCCGCATAGAATATGCACAAAAACTGCTCCGCGAAGGCGCAACTGTCACAGAAGCCTGCTATGCCTCCGGCTTTTCAAATTGCTCCAATTTCATAAAGGTTTTCAAAAAGGTCATCGGCACAACTCCAAAAAAGCTTGAATTGCCGCAAAAATAACTATTTCTGTGATCTTCGTTTTCGATATTCGGTCGGCGATACTCCGGTATTCTGACGAAAAAGCTGACTGAAGTACAACGGATCATTCATACCTATCTCCTGTGTGATTTGTTCTACGGTCATAGTGGTTTGTGACAGCAATTGCTTTGCCGCCGATATGCGGACGGAGATCAAATATTTTTTAGGAGATATGCCGTATTTTTCCTTAAAAAGCGCACGAAGATAGCCCTCGCTCATATATACCGACTGCGCAAGTCCGCTTATCGACAGCTCACGGTTATATGATCTGTGTATTTCCGATACGACCTGAGAGATCAGCTTATCACTCCTTACCTCTATCGTTCGATCGTTTTGATCAAAGCGATTCAGGAGTGCCAGCTCATACAAAAGGTTCACCATATTCTTTGAGAGCGACATTTCAAAAAGCGGACCTCGCGTTATAAAATCCTGAAATATCCGCTCAAAATTATCCGAAAAGCGTTCATTTATACCGAGCTTCATTATCTTGGAATTTTCAAGTCCGCATTCCGACACCATTTCTTCCGCGCACGAGCCAGAAAAATGCACCCAATAATATTTAATATTCTCGGTCTTCGATCTGTAATAATAATATGTGTGCGGAAAATAAACTATCGCGTCACCCGGATACATTACCATATCGGGCAGCTCAAGCTCCCCCTCGATCAGATACTGAATATAATAATCCTTTCTGCCAATACGATTTTCTGATGTGAAAGGGGTTTGACTAACATAAAAACCAGAACAGTTGACGGCAATGAATCTGTCCGTAACTTCGCGGTTTATATCTCCCGCACCAATATCTATGTAATACGATTGTCGCTCCATGATATGCGTTTTCTCCATGTTAATATTTGTTTTCCATATAGCGCAAATACGCAAAATGTTGTATAATATGAGTACAGTATACACCATCATCTCGCATATGTCAAGTGGTTTGCACAATTTTTATCGCGCACACGGTGGTATTTTACGAAAAATATATATTTGAAAGGAAATCAAAAAAGATGAAGACCGGAATCAACGCATGGTCGATACGTTCGGATGCAGATTTCGAAGAGTCGTTTTCTAAAGCTCATGCTGCTGGATTCGATGCTATCGAACTGAACATCGACAAAGGCGGCGCGCATTCACTTACGCTCGACACGACCGATACAAAGCTCGATGAGATACGCGGCTTGTCCGAAAAGTATTCGCTGCCGATCTCAAGCATTTCGACCTCACTTTGGGGCGGAAATCTCGGAGACGGAAAATCCGAATCGATAAAATTTTCGGAAAAGCTGATGTCAAGTCAGCTCAAATTTGCGAAAAAGCTTGGAGCTAAGGGTATCCTTATAGTTCCCGGCGGAATGAGCAGCGAGATCTCGCTGAAGACCGCCAGAAAAAATTCGCTCGAATCGCTCGAAGCACTTGCACCGATGGTCAGAGAATATGCCAAAGACGGGATAAGCGTAGGAGTAGAAAACGTTTGGAATGCCTTCTTCACATCCCCATACGATATGGCTTCCTTTATAGATGAACTCGGAAGAGTTTATGACGCATACTTCGATCTCGGAAATGTCATAGCCTTCTCGCGCCCGGAGGACTGGGTAGAAGTACTCGGAAACAGAATTAAATTCTGTCATATAAAGGGCTTTAAGCTAAACGGAAATATAAACTGCGGAGGAACTTGGTGCGATATTTCAAAGAGCGGTCTCGATTGGACTCGTGTCAGAAACGCGCTCGACAAAATAGGCTATGACGGTTTCGTCACAGCCGAGGTCTCGAAAATGCAGGCGGACAAATCGTGGGAGGAATATTACCGCGATGTCCGAACCGAAATAGATAATATTATTAAGTAAACGGAGGAAATATCATGAAAAAATTAGCTATGATCGGCTGCGGAGGAATAGGCAGATACCATCTCGGTCATTTTCTGAACTTTAAGGACATTGAGCTCGCCGGATTCTGCGATCTCTTGATCGACCGCGCCGAAAATTTCGTGAACATTGCAAAGAGCGGAAAGGCATATTCCGACTTCATGCAGATGTATGATGAAGTAAACCCTGATATGGTATTCATCTGCATACCGCCGTCCTGCCACGGCTTTATCGAATTTGAGACGATTCGCCGCGGTATCCCGTTCTTTGTCGAAAAGCCGCTCGCACTCGACATGGAGCTTGCAAATGCAATATGCGCAGAGGTAGAAAAGAAAAAACTCATCACAGCTGCCGGTTTCCAGTGCCGCTATGATGACATCAACGTTTCGGCTAAGGAATACATAGCGTCAAACCCGATAGTCACAGTCGCGGCTTCACGTGTTGGAGGTATTCCCGGTGTGCCGTGGTGGAGGATCAAGGCTCAGAGTGGCGGACAGCTTGTTGAGCAGACTATCCATCAAATGGACATACTCCGCTATTTCCTCGGTGAACCCGAATCAGTATATTCGATAGCAACAAGAGGCTTCGTAACTCCCGAAAAATGCCCGAATTACTGCACGGATGACCTTTCGACCACGCTTATAAAGTTCAAGTCGGGTGTGACCGCAACGATGATGACCGGCTGTTATTCAGACAACGGTGCATCGTGGGATTCGAAGATGACCTTCGGAAGCTTGTCATCCAGAATGGATTATTATCTCTGCTCGAATGTCCGCTTCTACGGAATTGCGGAATCCGACAAGGCGGCAGAGGTCGCAGGCACTATTGCGGGAGACGGAACACAGCGCCGCTCCGACAACGAAGAAGGCATAAATGTCAAATCGTCCGTAGACTTCGGAACTATCTGTGACCGCACCTTCATAGATGCAGTTATCACAGGCGATCCTTCAAAGATACGTTCGCCATATTCCGATGCTCTGAAGTCTGTAGCATTCACCCTTGCGTGCAACAAGTCGATGGAAACAGGCGAAGTGATCAAATTATAATATCAAAAATTCCCGAAGCGATATGCTTCGGGAGATTTTTTGTAAAAAAGAGTCCGACAAGCGGACTCTTTTAAAATTATGCTTTTTTACTCATATGCAGCTTTGCGACTACAACGACACCGACTACTGCTATTGTCGAAACTACAAGTCCTATCCAACCGTTCTGAGTGAGTCCGGCAACGATATATCCAACAAAGGAGCAGGCAGCGACTGTGACAGCGTAAGGTATCTGAGTCGAAACGTGATTAATGTGGTCACACTGCGCACCGGCAGACGACATGATAGTCGTATCGGAGATCGGCGAGCAATGGTCTCCGCAGACTGCACCTGCGAGACAAGCCGAGATACCGATTATGAAGAGCGGGCTTGATGTATCAAATATACCCGAAACTATCGGAATGAGTATTCCGAAGGTTCCCCACGATGTACCTGTAGCGAATGCAAGACCGCATGCAACGAGGAATATTACCGCGGGAAGGAAAAGGCTGAGTCCGGCAGCGGCGTGCTCCATAAGACCTGCTATGAAATCACGTGCGCCGAGAATGGATGTCATATTCTTAAGCGATGTAGCAAGAGTGAGTATCGAGATCGCAGGAACCATCGCAATAAAGCCCTTCGGAACGCATTCCATTGCTTCCTTAAAGGTGATAACGCGGCGGCAGATGAGATATATCACAGTGAGTATAAGTGTAATGATTCCGCCCCAAGGAAGTCCTACAAACGCATCGGTATTCGAAAATGCGTCAATAAAGTTGAGCCCATCGAAAATTCCGCCTACATATACGAGACCGAATACGCAGAGCACGATGAGCACAACAACAGGGATTATGAGATCCATTGTCTTGCCCTTTTCGTTGACTTCAAGCTCCTCGGAAGCGCGGTTTGTCGAAACGCCAGTCGTGAAGAGATCGCCCTTCTCAATAGCGTTGCGCTCATGCTTCAGCATCGGACCATAGTCAACTACCATGAGAGTCGTAAGAACGATGAAAAGCAGTGTCATGAGCGAATAATAGTTGAACGGGATAGCTCTAACAAAAAGCTCAAGACCCGAATAGCCGGTTCCCTCAGCATAGGACGAAACAGCGGCAGCCCATGATGAAATGGGCGCGATCATGCAGATCGGAGCAGCAGTAGCGTCAATAAGGAATGCCAGCTTTGCACGTGAGATCTTCTTCGAATCGGTGACCGGGAGCATAACGCTTCCTACTGTCAGACAGTTGAAATAGTCATCAATGAATATAAGTACACCGAGAGCAAATGTCGCGAGCATAGCACCTATGCGTGTCTTGATATGAGTCTGTGCCCATTTGCCGAATGCGGCAGCAGCACCGGTCTTATTGATGAGTGCTACCATTATGCCGAGCAGGACGAGGAATATAAATATTCCGGCATTGTCCGCAACTGCGGGGATCATACCGTCATCGACAAGTGCATCGAATACCGAAAGCGGCTTGAATGAGCCGACAAACAGCGCACCGACGAACAGTCCGATGAACAGCGAGGAATACACCTCTTTGGTTATAAGTGCGAGACCGATAGCCACTATCGGCGGAACGAGTGCAAAAAAGGTAGCATAGAAAGAGCTTACCTCTGCTTCTTCACCTTCGGCGAATACACCGACAGAGAGAAGTGCGACTGTCATCAGCACCAACATGACGATCGCAAAAGATCTTTTGCGTGCGGCAGAGAATTTCATTATTCTTACCTCCGAATTAATTTTACAGATAAGGGCTTGCGGAAAAATACCGCAAGCCCTGTAAGAATAGTATATACAGTAAAATGCGATAGCTCTCCACGAACAACGTGACAGTACGCAGTCTGTTATGGCTACGTCCCAGCCCCAAAAGGGACTTCGGCGATGACACCTGACACATTAATTTTAATGTGCTAATTGTCTATCGCGCCTCTATCTGTTATATGCCGTTACAATAATATTACCACTAAATCGAGAATTTGTCAATAGCTTTTTGAACATTTGTTAAAATTTGTAATATCCGACAAAATACCGCAACAAAAAACAAACGGCTACGTAAAAATAGCCGTTTGCTTTAACCTTATTTACCTGAATCGACGATCACATCTATGTATCGATTCTGGCGGAATACACGGAATGTGATCGAGCCGTCTGCCTCACCGCAATTTTTTTCGAGCGAGTCGAGATCAATGATTTCAAGGTCATTGACCGCGACAATTATATCGCCAGTCATAAGTCCCTCGTACTTATCGGTAACAGCCGACTTGACCATTACTCCACGCGGTATGCGATAGCGGACAGACTGATCCGATGTCACCGATACAAATGATATTTCCTCCATCGGCACGGCAGAGCGAACTGCCGTCAGAGTCTCAGGCTGATCGGTATCGCCGACATTTTGCGGAAAATAAAGTGGACGATTCTGCTGAATAAAATCATATGCTACTATTCCGCAGGCACCAAACGTGACGACAAAAAACATAAACACAGCCACATATAAAAGTGCGGCATATGGATGCAGTTTGCGGTTTTTGCAATATTCATAATCCAGACGGCTTGAAAATCCGCCGTAGCACTGTCCATCAATATTTTCGTTTTTCTTTTCATTCCCGTCAAGAGTCTCTTCGCGGGTCAGATTAAAAATTCCGAACATAATTTCTCCTTATAATAACATGAAGAAGATAGATCCTCGAGCCCTGTATTGCCCGAACGAATTTGATAGATATATTATATCAGATAAATGTGAAGTTTTTTAGCGCATTTTTTGTTGAAAGGTTAATCTTCTGCGAATTTTCGGGAAAATGAATGTAAAAAAATTTTGCCGCAGTGTTTTTCACTGCGGCAATCAAAATATTCAGTCTTTTACCGTGACTTCGGCTTCGGGTGTATACGGAAGAGTGAATACAAATTCACAGTTTTCACCGTATACAGACTTGACCCATATCTCCTCATC
>CAZRVL010000077.1:0-9473 GCA_964603455.1 uncultured Lachnospiraceae bacterium | reverse complement strand
CAAGACACCTCGACCGTTTATCAAGAAGATGATTCCGGAAATTTCGAGAGGGATGATCTCCCTGCCGGTCTGAATTTTGACGGCGAAGTAATAAACGTACTCTATCGAGATGATGTGCAGAACTCATTCTATGTCGGTGAGCAGACAGGCGACATCGTTGACGATGCAGTGTACAATTCAAACCGAAAGGTCGAGGAACGTCTCGGTCTCAGCTTCAACATAATCCCGCTCGCAGGCACAGCGAATGCCGACCGTGACTCTTACATGAACGCGATCACGAACAGCGTTCTCGCCGGCGACAACGAATACGATCTCTGCGGAGTTTTGACCTTTAACGTCCCGACGCTGATACAAAAGGGCGTGCTGAACGACCTTCTCGAAGTGAAATATCTGAACTTCGACAAGCCGTGGTGGTCGTCCGGACTGACCGACCTCGCCGCGATAAACGGGAAATTGTATTTCGCCTCGGGTGACATCTCACTCGAACTGACCCAGAGGATATATTGTATGCTTTTCAACAAGCAGCTCGCCGAATCGCTGAAGGTCGAGAATCTCTATGACCTCGTAAACAGCGGAAAATGGACACTCAACAAGATGAAGGAGATCGGAATTTCGGCATACAGCGACCTTGACGGAGATTCTAAGGTCAGTGCCGGAGACCGTTTGGGCGTTGTAGTAAACGACTATAACCATATGTGCGGCTTCATGGCATCGCTCGAAGCCGAATTTGCGAAGCGCGGCGATGACGGACGCTACCACATAAGCGGCGATTCGGAGCACACAGTAAACGTCATGCAGAATATAGTAAACATTTTCAACAACAATGACGGAATATTCTACATGAATAAATCAGACGCAGACCCGGCAAACGTTGCAGAATATCACGATGTATACCGTTCAATGTTCAAGAGTGGCAATCTGCTCATGATAACGAGCGAATTTAACCAGATCAGCACGGTATTCCGCGACATGGAAAGCGACTACGGCATAATCCCCTACCCCAAGTACGATGAGGAGCAGGAAAATTATTACACTTTGGCGCGCAACGTATACAGCTCGATGGTGATCCCGAAGACCTGCGATAAGCTTGATGCAGTCGGCGCAGCTATGGAAGCGATGGCATCGCAGAACTACCGCGATGTCAGCCCGGTATACTTCGAGACCGCGCTCAAGGTAAAATATTCGCATGACGATGAAACGTCGCAGATGTACGACCTCATAAAAACAGGACTCAGCTTTAACTTTGCGTTCACATTCAGCGCAGTCAGCGGCGGATATGCGAATGTATTCGTCGATATGGTCGGAAATAACAACGAAAACTATATGTCAAAATACGAGGAAACCTATCAGAAGAACGAGACCACCCTGCAAAAGTTCTATGATGACGTTGAATCGTTCGAATAATAAGGTGGACTATGCTATACAAAGATCTTGAATTTACAAAAAATGACAGCGGAATGATATTCGGCAACAAGAATTTCAAACTGCATTTCGGAATCGACGGCGAACTCAAAGCCATCGAACACAACGGAAAAGTTTACAATTCGGACAAAATAGAGCTAAAATTCACTTTGAATGGAAAATATCGTTCAACACTCGATATGGTGAATATCAACAAAAACTGGGCAGGGCTCAGTCTTGAAAATGCCGATACAGTCGAATGTCCGTCCGAATATCTTTCGCATAAACTGGTAAAGACAGATTCTGCGGTCGAGCTTCAAGTCTTAGTACGCATCGGACAGTTAGAAGTAAATAAAATTTACCGAATAAGCTCGGACAGAAGCGGATTCACAAGAAGCTTCGAGATAACGAACCGCGGCGAGAAAGTTATCGTTCGTAAAATGTTCATATCTCTTGTGCAATTTGACGGATTTGCCCCGGCAATACGCACTGCACATCCCGGATTCCTTACCAATGGCAGTGAAACAGTCGCAGCGTGGTTTGATCCGCGTAAGGAAAAATGCGGATTTGACGCAAATCTTAATGCCAACCTCGACATTCAGAACGAACTCGAAAATGGTGAATCGTTAAAAATTCTCGAAATCGAGTACGATATGTTTTGTGAAAATGTGCTGAATACTGCTAAGGCAGTAAGTCGAAATTTAGAAGCTGTTGGGCTGCGTGTACACCGCGAAAACGAGGAATTGATACGTTCGCTCGTCTGCTATGAGGTCGAGATCGGGCCGCTCAAGCTGTCCGAGAGCAAATGTCACCATCGCTATGACCATCCCATCGAGCTTGCGAACGACCTCGAACGCATAAAATCGTTTGGGTTCAACACGATCGAACTCATGCCGTCCTTCCTTTTCCCCTGCTACACGGTCTACGATCTCAAAAATCCCGATATTCAGCACGGAGCAGGCGAATCTATCCGCCCGATAATCGAACGCGCACACGAACTCGGAATGAAAGTCATTCTTGACGTGCTCATGCACGGCTGTATCGACACCGAGATCGCCGATTTCGACAAGGAACACTATTCATCGCGCCGTTATTATTGGCCGGAATGGCAAAAAAAGATACCCGAATTGGTCGGAGTCGAGCGCGGACGTATCAATCCGCTGCGTGAGGAACATCCTGATTGGTTCATCTACGAAAATCCGAACGAGATATTCAAATGCTACACCTGGATATTCGACCACACAAACCGCGGATTTCAGGAATATTTCGCCGAGGCGATGGAGATCTCGGTACGCGACTGGGGAGTTGACGGCTTCAGATTCGATGCGCCCGAATGGGGCTGCGGCGTAAATTCCGCGGATGATCTGCCCTATTCGCACGGAAGTTCATTGAATCGCGGACACTGCGAACTTTTCAGAAGAACACGTGAGCGCATTGACGACATAAAACCGAACATAGTTTTCATAGTCGAAACGCCCTATTATCAGTATGCAGACCAGTGTGATGCAAGCTATTCATACGATATGTACTTCAAGATGAAAACGATTCTTGAAAACAATATGAATATTTCGCAAATGCAGCACCATCTCGAAATGCGTCAGAAGACCTACCCGACAGGTTCATTATGGTTGAACTTCGCCGACAATCACGACACATGGAATAATGGTGTTATCGAGGACGGTCTGTACAGCTACGAACGTTTCGGACTCAGAGCGGCAAAGGCATTGTTCACGCTCGACTGCTTCGTTGACGGTGGAATACAGGCATTCGCAGGCTGCGAAGACGGCGAAGAATACGGACGATTTGTGAAAAATATGCTGTCAACCCGAGAGAAATTGCAGCGGTTCATCTATCACACCGAAGCAGATTATTCGGTCTATCCGAGCGATGAGCGACTGATGTGCATAGTTCGTCGAGACATAAGTAATTCAGAAAATATTAAACTTGTGTTAAACTTCTCTGCCGATGTGGTAGAATGCGATATTCAGGACATCGGAAGAGTCAAATTTGAACCGTATGAGTTTAAATTATGGCTGAACAGTAACGAATTTGTAATTTGTGCAGATTGACGATATATATAGCAAAAATCCCTTGCGTAATGCAAGGGATTTTGTTTATTAAGAGAAAATCACGCTTTTACCGCATCAAATATCGCCGGATCGATCTTCCGATCCTTGAAATAATACTCGCGGTCGCGGTCGCTTATCTCTCTGACCACTTTGCACGGCGTTCCGAGCGCGACAACGTTCGCAGGAATGTCGCGTGTAACAACGCTACCTGCTCCGATGACCGAATTATCGCCGATAGTCACGCCCGGCAGGACGATGACCCCCGCTCCGAGCCAGACATTTTTGCCGATATGTACAGGCATATTGAACTGGCAGACGTTTTTGCCGCGCAGTTCGGGAGCTATCGGGTGTCCGGCGGTCGAGATGACGACATTCGGCGCGAACATCGTATAATCTCCGACATAAATATCAGTATCATCTACAAGTGTCAAGTTGAAATTCGCATAGATTCCTTTTCCGAAATGAGTATGGCAGCCCCAATTTGCATGGAGCGGCGGCTCGACATAGCAGCCTTCGCCGACTTCCGCGAGCAATTTTTTGAGCATTTCGGCACGCTTTTCGCCTTCTGACGGTCGTGTTTGATTAAAATCGTACAATCTTTCAAGGCATTCGGTCTGTTTCTCGGCGAGTTCATCCGACGCGCACACGTAGACGTCCCCCGACTTCATTTTCTCGTAATCTGTCATTTTTTTAGTCCTTTCTTCCAAACCTCTTCATACATGAGAATTGTTAGTTGCGAAAAGGTTTAGGCACGAGTAGTTTGATGTGTAATTGATTTATATTATCCTTTATTTCCGGCGATGTTTTTTGCAAATTCACAAATATCGCGTGTGGAATTTGGCTTCGAGATGAGCTTTATCGATTCGCGCATGACTTCTATCCGTCTCGGGTCGGAAAGCAGATGGTACATAACTTCATCGAGCGGCAAAGTCGATGATACCGCCATCGCTACACCGTTGTTCACAAAAAATTCAGTATTTCTGTCCTCTTGTCCGGGAATCGGGTTCACGATTATCATGGGAAGATTCTTCGCAAGTGCTTCGGACGAGGTAAGTCCGCCGGGTTTTGTGATTATGCAGTCGGATGCGTCCATCAAAACATCAACATAATCGACAAATCCAAGGTTCAAAACGCGCTTTTGGGTGCGCAATGTGTCAATTTTCGCTTTAGCTGTCGAATTGTTTCCGCACACGGTTATTAGCTGGAAATCATACGGTACAGAATCGAGCAAGTTCACAGTTTCTTCAATATTTCCGTATCCCATGCTACCGCTCATAAGTAAGACCGTTCGCTTGTTGAGATCGAGTCCGAGTCGTGCGCGCGCTTCGGCTTTGCTGATATTTTCGGAAAATTTCGGATGTATCGGAATGCCGAGTGGAAGTATCTGCTTTTCGGTAAAGCCTTTTTTGATCGCTTGTGCAGTCAAAAGCGCATTCGGCACGACCACATAATCGAGATTAAGCCCTTCTTCCCAGAACGGATGAAAAGCAAAGTCGGTCAAAATTCCTATACATTTTGCTTTAGTTTCGCGTTTTTGTTTTAGTACATCAAGTATAATGCCGGCGAATATATGTGTGCATATTATGACATTCGGGTCATAGCTGTTAATATACCGTAAAAGTTTTTTTGCCATTATATCCGCGCTGACACGAGTCGGCGAGGCATCAGTCTTGGATTTTTTTCGTTTTTCGGCAAGTCTGTAGCCGCCTTTGTAGAGCAGTTTCATCTTGCTCGCGGTCAAAAGATAGCCCTCAGAAACCGTTTCGCCGAGTATTCGGTTCACATAATTGAAGGTATCGAGCATTTCAGCTTCACAGCCCATCGACTCAAGATATGCGCAGATCGCTTTCGCAGTCGAATTGTGACCTCCGCCGGCGGTGATCGAAAGTACAAGTGCTTTCATTTTATATCTCCTAATGAATTTACATTTGATTCAAATTTAATTGATGTATATCGTCCTGTTAGCTTTATTTCACTATCCTTTCTCACCAATATAAGTACATATTGGTGACTTAGTATAAACTCTGCGAGTTTTGCAATAGGATCGGCATAACGCCGCAGTTACAGTCTCCAACGTATATATTGTACTATATTTTGGTTAAAAAATCAAGTATTCTGCGAAATCTTTTTTTGGTTTGCCCATAAAAATTTATTTTTTCGAAAAATCTATTGACTTTTCCAAAAAATTATGGTATAATATATGCAGATATTTTTGCAGACGCGGATATGGCGGAATTGGCAGACGCGCCAGACTTAGGATCTGGTGGGCGACCGTGCAGGTTCAACCCCTGTTATCCGCACCATAACGAAAAGACGCTTATCATCGTGATAAGCGTCTTTTTCTTGGCGTAGCGAGACTTTTTCGGCTTTTATTTTTGCGCCCCACACCATAAATTTGCGACTCAAAAAGCAGAAATGCACTTCAAGGTTGTATTTTAGTTGCATTCTCCGCGCCGAGACAAGCATATCCCTTCGAATTTCCATCATATTAGTGCAATTTATTTTCCTTCCTTATATAATACACCAAACTCCCAAACCGAAAATTTACATCTTTACATAATCTTTACCCTTTTTAAAGGCTGGTATGGTAGTGATAAGCCGCGTTTGGTGGTATAATAATCATGTGATCAAGAAAGATCACATAATCACGAAAGGAATGGTTTTGAATATGAAAAAAACATTTAGATCGATCGCAGTTATACTCGTCTCGGCGTTATGCCTTTCGGCTGCCTCCTGTTCGAGCGGCGAAAAGAACATCACTGTCGTTGCACGTGAGCAAGGCAGCGGAACTCGCGAAGCATTCGACAAGGTAGTCTCGGACGGCACACATTTTCTCGAAGAAAAGGATGCTGACGGAAAGACCGTATACAACACGACAAATTCGGCAGTTCAGCAGACCAAAACAGGAACTGTGCTCTCCACCGTCTCTTCCGATAAGAACGCCATAGGCTACGTGTCGCTCGGCTCTCTGAATGACAGCGTGAAGGTCATTTCGGTCGATGGAGTCATGCCGAACGAGGACAGCGTGCTCGACGGAAGCTACCGCATACAGCGTCCGTTCGTTGTCATGACTAATTCCGATGTGACGCTCACTCCCCTGACGGCTGATTTCATGAGCTATCTCAAGAGCGATGCGGCTGAGATATTCGCAAACGAAGCCGGTTGTATCTTCCTCAAAGACGCTGCAAAGCGTGCGAATGATGGCAGCACACCGATAAAGGTCGAAGCCTACACAAAGAGCAGCGAGCTTCCGAGCGGCAGAATAATCGTTCGCGGCTCGACCTCGATGGAAAAATTCATAAACGCAGCGGCAAAGGGATATGCCGAGCTTTACGGAGTCGAAGCGCAGGAGATATTCGACATCCAGCTCGAAGGCTCTTCGGTCGGAAGAAAGGCAGTCGAGGAGGACAAGAACGGAAATGTTATCGGGCTTTCCTCAGCTTCGGTCAAAAAGGACGGAATAAATTCCTTCAATGCCTGCCTTGATGCGGTCGCGGTGATAGTACACAAGGACAATACAACGGTATCAGATCTGACCTTGGGTGAGCTTTACGACATATTCAGCGGCAAGGTCACAATGTTCAGCGAGCTCGGATAACGCCGTAGATCACAATGAACAAAAGCAAGCAGACCGAAAGACTCGGAAGGCTCGTATTCGCGGCAGCGGCGGTGATCTGCATCATCGCTGTTACTGCCATATTCGCCTTTCTGATAACAAAAAGCATACCGGCGTTCAAGCGCATCGGCATTATTGATCTAATTTTCGGCGACAACTGGTCTCCGAACCGAAACGACACATATTCCTCCGAGACAATATCGGGCAGCTACGGAATATTTTCGATGATAATCGGAACGTTCGCCGCGACCTGCGGCGCATTGCTGTTCGGAGGAGTCACGGGCTTTTTCACGGCGGTGTTCCTCGTATTCTTCTGCCCGAAAAGATTAAAAAGCATATTTTCGCCGATAATCAATCTTCTTTCGGGAATACCATCGGTCGTATATGGCTTCTTCGGCATAGTATTTTTGATACCGCTCCTCGCGAATATCGCCCCGAACAACGGAAGCGGTCTCCTCGCGACCTCGATAATACTCGGAATAATGATCCTTCCGACTATTGTCTCCCTCTCGAAGACAAGCATAGAAGCCGTTCCCTCTCAATATTATGAGGGTGCTGTCGCGCTCGGAGCTTCTCACTCGAAGGCGGCATTCGGCGCAGTTATCCCGGCGGCAAGGTCGGGAATATCGGCATCACTTGTGCTCGGCATCGGACGTGCGCTCGGAGAAACTATGGCGGTCGTAATGGTCGCCGGAAATGCGCCGACCTATCCAAATGGGCTGTTCAACAGCTTCAGAGTAATGACAGCGAATATCGTCATGGAGATGGGCTACGCAGGCGAGCTTCAGGAGGGCGCACTTATCGCGACAGGCGTAGTACTGTTGGTATTCATTCTGATCGTGAATCTGATCTTCAACGCGATCTCCGAAGGCTCGGTGAAAAAGCTCACAGTGTCAATGGCAAAAAGATCGCATACCCAAAAAGCACACTTCTCGGCGGTAAAAGAGTTTTTCTCGGCACTTTCCTATAAAATGCACACAGACCTTATCGGACAGGCGGCATCACTACTCGCAGGTCTGCGTTCGGGAGCTTCGCTTGTGCTGATACTCGGCTTCGTTTTAGGGACCGGTCTTCCGGAGCTGATTTCAAATCCGCATCTTCTCTTCGGAAAATATGAATTCGGCAGTGAGCGCATAACGATACTCCCAAGCATAATAACTACCTTCATGGCGGTGTTTCTGAGCCTTTTGATCGCCGTTCCGCTCGGGATAATGACGGCAATATTCCTGAATGAATACACAAAGAAGGACAGCATATTCATAAAGCTGATACGCACGGCGATCGACATCCTTTCGGGTGTACCTTCGATAGTATACGGTCTATTCGGAATGATAACCTTTGTCAAATTCTTCGGCTCATCGAGCAGTATCGTCGCAGGCTCATTCACAGTCAGCATAATGCTCATACCAACGATAGTTCGCTCGACCGAGGAAAGCCTCAGATCGGTGTCCGACTCACTGAGAGAGGGCAGCTTCGCACTCGGCGCAGGAAAGCTACGCACGATATTCAAGATAGTCCTTCCCTCTGCGCTCCCCGGCATAATGTCTGCTGTGATACTCAGTATGGGGCGCGTGATAAGCGAATCAGCTCCCTTCCTCTACACGATGGGCTCGGTGATCTCGGCAGTTCCGACCTCATTCATGGACAGCGGTGCAACTCTTGCAGTCGCGCTCTATCAGCTTTCGGGCGAGGGCTGGTATATAAAGGAGAGCTACGGAACGGCTCTTGTCCTTGTGATAATAGTCCTGTCCTTGAATCTGCTTGCGGGATATATCGGAGGACTGCTGAAAAAGCGTCTCGGTGGCGAATGAGCATATACTTTAAATATAAGGAGAGTCATTTAAATGTCAGATAAAATGCCTGCCGAGAACGGCTTCGGACAGAGCATATCGGCTAAAGGAGTCGAGCTGTGGTACGGAGATTTCAAGGCACTGAAAAATATCAGCATAGAGATACCCGAACGCCAAATAACCGCATTCATCGGACCATCCGGCTGCGGAAAATCCACATTTTTAAAATGCTTCAATCGAATGAACGATCTAGTCTCAGGCTGCCGCATCGAGGGCGAATTTCGAATCGGCTCTATCGACATATACGCAAAGGATACCGATGTAAACGAGCTTCGGAGAAATGTCGGAATGGTCTTCCAGAAGCCGAATCCATTCCCCATGAGCGTATACGACAACATAGCATTCGGACCGCGCACCTTCGGAATACACAAGCGACAAGAGCTTGATGAGATAGTCGAGACCTCGCTGAAGGCAGCCGCCATGTGGGACGAGCTTAAGGACAGGCTTGGAAAATCCGCGCTCGGTCTTTCGGGCGGTCAGCAGCAGCGTCTTTGCATAGCGAGAGCCCTTTCGGTCAGACCGAAGATAATTCTAATG
>CAZRVL010000076.1:0-9601 GCA_964603455.1 uncultured Lachnospiraceae bacterium | reverse complement strand
AAGTTTTGGCAATATGCTCCATCAGCGCATAGTAACCGAAATACGCCCCATAATCCGTCCAATGTGAGTCCAATTTGTTAAAGATTTTAAAATCATCATCGCGATGCTCGTTCAAAATATCACACAGATCGACAACTGTCGCACCTGCATTCTGCGCACATTCCTCAAATTGCTTTGTGCGTGAGGTTGATTTGTCAGATTTGACGTATCTGCTCGGAACAGTCTCTGGGTATATTGTCATTGGATTTGGGACAATTACATAAATCAACTCACAATCGTGGTCGGATAAATAGTCCACTTTGCTCTTTATTCGCGAAGTTACACCATCGATCTGACTGTCTGTCAGCAAATTTGTTCCACACCAGTCCTCGATCTGTCCGAAAAAATGTCCCTGGAAATTGTTGCCGACCGCAACTTGACAAACGCCGTGGTTTGAAAGATCGACACTTTTATTCGACTGCGCTGTGATCGTGATCGGCAGAGATTCAGACTTCCCTTTCTCGACTTGATAAACGTAAAGCGTAGAAATCCCATCATTCGGAATTTCTATTTCGCAAAGCCAATTTCCGTAATCCGTGCCGAAGGTATGAGCCTGTTCGTCAATTTGCACAATGATTTTTGCGTCATCCGCGCAGGTGCCGCCCAAAATTATTCGATTTGCCGCGCTGAATGACGTGACTGTGACTGTCGGAAGTTCGCTGGCGTCCGGCTTTTTCTGCACAGAAACGACGGAGGACATTCCTCCCCCGTCGAGTTCACTGTTCACTTTTGAAACGGCGTTGATTATCTCACCGTTTTGCGCGGAAATTTCTGCTTTTGAAGTTACCTCATTCGAATCATTATCGGTGGCATCGGCTTCGAAGAATCCGTTGATAACTTCTTTGACTCCCGAATTGTTCGGCGTAGCTACCAAAAAAACATATTTTCCGATAACGAAAATTTCGGTTTCATCCAAAACAGCAAGCTGCTTTGAATCGTAATTCATTATTTCGCCGCGTGATTTTTCTTTGATCGCGAGACGCTTGTTCAGAAGTCCTTGAACTTCCTTCGCCGAAGCCGCCGATTTAGCCTTGAAAACATCGATTTCGAATGCAATATATGATGTGTTTAGCGCACACGCAAAATCATCGACCAACGCAAGCTCTGGGATCTCCAAATCGTACTCACCGAGAAAATAGAAGCTCATCGTGCCGGAATCGAGGTAATTTTCACTTCCCTCGCCCGCGTTTTGATAATAGATCGAAGGATCGTATGAATCATCTGCGGTAAAAAGCTCCATCGCTGAATTTACCACATCGAGCGGCGAAGGTTCGGCTGACGAACCCTGACTTGATTCACAGGCGAAAATGTTTGTCAAGACCATCACAAGTACTAATAAAATTGATATTTTCTTCATATTTTCCTCCAATTACTCATCAGGATAATTCACAATTATAAAATCACCAAGGTCAAAATACCGAAAATCGCCTGGAAAATTTATCCGCCCGGTTTTTCCGGACAAATATTCATCAATAAAAATTCGAATACAGGCATCAAGCCCTGTTTCTGCACTTGATGTGAAAACAAGCTGATCATTTGCAACGGTAATTTCATGCGTGCCGTTTGCACTTGCCGGTTCGTTTGAAAGTACAAATGCAGGTACACCATCGTCAATGCTGTTTGTGATATTTAACCAAATCCCGGTTCGCTCATAAACCACATCGCGCAAATCATTGCAAGCAGAATTGCTCACAAACGTTTTCCCGGTGTTCGGAACATAGATTGTCCGCGAATTGTCTATTTTGCACATATCAATGTAAAGATCGGAAATCGCATACTGATGATGCACGACCTTTTCGTACCCGACAGGCAACGAAATCGTTTCGCCTTTTACAAAGTTAGAAATAAAATAGTCAACTGCAATAGAAGTGCCCTCGTCAGACCCACCCGCGATGAAAATCTTACCGTTTTCTTCCTTAATAATATAGCCGGTTTTTCCAAGATCAATGCGATCTATCGGAGAATCGCCCTCGCGCAAGGTCTCACCGACAATGATCTCATGCGGATAAACCGGATTTTTCTCCCAGTCGGTCGAGATCCCGAACTCCGCGCCTGATTCTTGCAGCAAAGCCTTGCGCAGCCGAACGACTGTCTTGACCTCGGCATCATCGGCAAAATCGCTTCTAATTATGTAAAAATCAGTCGTTTGCGCATCCGCAATGACGAGCTGATCGGCTTCGACTTCAACCTCAGGCAGATCAGATTCACCGCAACTCACAAACAAAAACGATAGTATTATCAAAAAAGTAAATAAAATGTTAAATTTCATTGGGGGTCACCTCAAACAGCTTTCATACGATAATTATATCACATTCAAGGCGAAAAATCAATAGTTTTCAGAAATTTGGTGTGTAGAAAAAACAGTGACAGAATTGTGCATCATGCACAAAAATCAATGAATAAGTGAAGGATCGAACTGAACCGGAGCGGCGGGTATCTTCGATTTTGTCAATTTTGAAAATTTTGTTGCATTGTCCATAAAGTTCACGCGAACCTGCATGACCTTCTGTCCGGCTTTCAGATTCATTATTTGAACACCGACAGACGAACGAGTGGTTTTTATCGGTATCAAGTCGGATTTTATGACGATTGCTCGATTCTGGTCGTTGACCAGCAATAAATTCATTGGTTCACGTTCATAAACAACGGCAACGATTGGTGAAGCTGACGAAAATGCTCCGGTCAATTTTTTCCGATTGGTCTTGGTCTGGTAAGAATTGGCAGGAACGCGAACTCCCTTTCCGTTCTCAAAAATGAAAATAATGTTGTCGGATTCGCGATATTCATCAATCACGGCGACGCCGACCACCTTCTCATCATCGTCAAAGTTCAATTTCGCCGGAACATAATCGCCGAGCTGCGAAGCCTTAGCAGGCTCAAATTCAGAAATTCTTGATTTGTAGCACTGTGCATTATCGCTAAAAAATAGCAATTCGTTTGAATTGTCTGTATCGCATTCAATGAGCATTTCATCTCCATCTTTCAATTTGTGCTCATCATTACCACGCAGCGACTGTTGAGTGATCTTTTTGAAATATCCTTCACGCGATAAACAAACGTGAACAGGATAGCTCTCGGCGATAGGTTCGGGTTCGGGCTCAATGTCATCAACATCGAAAATCAGCTGAGTCATGCGCGGCTTCGCAAATTTCTTCTTGATCTCACGCAGCTCTGCCGAAATGTGTTCGCGTACCTTCACATCGTCACCGATCTTCGCCTTGAGTTCATCGATCTCGCTGCGAAGTGATTCGATCTCTTTGATTCTGTTAATTATATATTCACGGTTTAGATTTCGCAGCTTAATTTCTGCGATATATTCTGCCTGTATCTGATCTATGTTAAATCCTTCCATAAGGTTCGGAACGACATCCTCATCTCGCTCGGTCTCACGGACAATTTGAATTGCTTTGTCAATATCCAACAAAATCTTACCTAATCCGAGCAGTAGATGTAGTTTATCTTGCTTTTTTTCGAGATCGAACGAAAGTTCACGGCGAACACATTCCATTCGAAACGTTATCCATTCTTTCAGAATATCAATAACGCCGAGTTGTTTGGGCGTTCCGCCGATAAGCACATTAAAGTTACAGGAAAATTCATCTTGCAATGGAGTCAATTTATACAATTTTGCCATCAGCTTGTCAGGGTCAACACCGCGCCGCAGGTCTAAAGTCAGCTTGAATCCGGAAAGGTCGATCTCGTCACGGAAATCCGTGATCTCCTTGAGTCGCCCCTCCTTGACAAGATCGCCGATACGCTTCATAATAAGCTCTATTGATGTAGAATATGGAATCTGAACGATGTCGATGCAATTGTCCTTTTTTTCATAAACATACCGTGCCCGAAGAACGAAATTGCCACGACCGGTCGAATAAATAGATCGAAATTTGTCGCGGTCGTACAGCAAAAAACCGCCGCCGGGAAAATCCGGAGCTTTGATTATGTCCAAAATTTTATCGACAGATGTGTCAGGCTTGCGCAATAATTGTATCGTGCCATCACAAATTTCAGCTAAATTGAACGAACAAATGTTCGTTGTCATGCCGACCGCGATTCCGAGATTCGGCGAGACCAACACGTTCGGAAAGGTCGTCGGCAGCAAGAGCGGCTCTTTCATCGTTGCGTCGTAGTTATCGACCATATCGACCGCATTTTTGTCGATTCCGCGGAACAATTCGCCGGCAAAAGAGTCTAGCTTTACTTCTGTATAACGCGCCGCCGCATACGCCATGTCGCGACTGTACTGTTTTCCGAAACTTCCCTTCGAATCGATGAACGGGTACAAAAGCGACTCATTTCCGCGTGTCAAACGCACCATCGTCTCATAAATCGCCGCATCGCCATGCGGATTTAGTTTCATCGTCTGACCGACAACGTTTGCAGATTTTGTTCGCGGGCCGGTCAAAAGTCCCATTTTGTACATTGTATACAAAAGCTTTCTGTGCGACGGCTTGAACCCATCGATTTCGGGGATGGAACGTTCGCGTATGACGTACATCGCATACGGCATAAAATTTGAACGAACTGTGTCTGTAATTGCCTGATTTGTTATTTCAGAGACAATTCCGGAGGCAACCTGCTCCTTACCGCTGGATTTTCTTGCCATTTTTACCTCTTTCTAACAATTAATCTAATTTCAAAACATCGTATCCGGCAGCTTTTATGAACCGATTGTAAACAGCAAGCCCGATTCCGGACTTTTCCGGCAGACGAGCATAGAAAACATCGCATCCATAAGCATCTACCTCACGTAATTTTGCGAAAAGTTCATGTGCTTCGGCGGCATTGTCCTTGCCGAGCGTCAAGACAACAGCCGATGTTTCACGCAGGTCGCTTTCGTCAAAATCACTAACGAGTAACCCGATCTTGAATTTTTTCGCCTGTTCAGACACAAATTCAATGAACTTTTCACGACTTGAATCGACCAATACGACCTTTGTATCCGGTGCATAATGTCTATACTTCATGCCGGGAGCAAGCGGATGTTCACCTTCCGATAATTTTTCTGTAATAACTTTGTCAAGCTTTACCGTGCATATTTCCGAAAGCATCTCGGAGGTTATGCCGCCCGGACGCAAAATCGTCAAATGGTCTTCGTCAATTTTCACAATTGTTGATTCCAGACCGATTTCACACGCGCCGCCGTCAATGATCATATCGATCCGCCCGTCCATGTCGTCAAGCACGTGCTTTGCGGTTGTCGGACTGGGCTTTCCTGAGCGGTTCGCACTCGGCGCAGCGATCGGACATCCGGCGGCTTTTATCAGCGAACGTGCATTTTCATCGGACGGCAAACGAACCGCGACCGTATCAAGCCCACCTGTCACGGTTGACGGGATGCAATCGCGTTTGGGCAAAATGACGGTAAGCGGTCCGGGCAAAAATTTTTCAGCCAAGCGATAATACATATCGTTGGTTTTACAATATTTGTCAGCGTCCTCGATCTGTGCGATGTGGATTATCAGCGGATTGTCGGACGGTCTTCCCTTCGCGGCGTAGATCTTGCGCGCCGCATCGGCATCGAGCGCGTTTCCGCCGAGTCCGTATACCGTTTCGGTAGGAAATGCGACCAATCCTCCGCTGCGAATTATCTCACCGGCACGAGAAAATATCTGTGAATTCTTAACAGCGTCATTACTGATTTTAACAAATTCTGTGTTCATTTTCAACCCTCAACACTGGCGGCGAGCTTCGCGGCAGTGTCGGCAGTCGCAAGCGCGGTCAGCATATCGTCAATATTTCCGTTCAAAAAATCTTCCAGAGAATATATCGTAAGTCCAATGCGATGATCGGTAACGCGCCCCTGCGGATAATTGTAGGTTCGAATGCGCTCACTTCGGTCGCCCGTTCCAACTTGGTTTCGGCGTTCTGACGCGATTTTCGCATCTTGTTCGGCTTGCTTTAGTTCAAATAGCTTGGTTCGGAGCAGCTTCATTGCCTTGTCGCGATTTTTGAACTGCGACCGCTCGTCCTGACACTCAATAACGATTCCGGTCGGTTTGTGTATCAAACGAATCGCCGACTCGGTTTTGTTGACGTGCTGTCCGCCTGCACCACTCGATTTGCAGGTCTCGATGATCAGATCACCCGGATCGATGACAACTTCAACGTCCTCGACTTCGGGCAAGACCGCGACAGTTGCGGTCGAAGTCTGAATGCGCCCCTGCGCCTCGGTGACAGGTACACGCTGAACGCGGTGGACACCCGATTCAAATTTCAACCGTGAGTAGACTCCATCACCCTCGATCATGAAGGTCACTTCCTTGAAGCCGCCGAGTTCAGTTTCGTTCAAGCTGATGATCTCGGTTTTCCAGCCGACCTTAGCTGCGTACATTGTGTACATTCTGTATAAAACATATGAAAAAAGTGCGGCCTCTTCCCCGCCTGCGCCGCCGCGGATCTCCATAATGACGTTTTTTTCATCATTCGGATCGTGCGGCAAAAGCAGGATCTGAAGCTCCTTTTCAAGCTCCGGCAACCGATCCTTAGCCTCAAGCATCTCGGCTTCGGCAAGCTCGCGAAGCTCCGGATCGCCCAGGTCGAGAAGTTCCTGCGCTTCTTCCAATTTAGATTTTTCACGCTTATACTCGCGGAATTTTTCAATTATCGGAGTCAACCGCTTGTGCTCGCGCATTAATTTTGTGAATTTTTCCTGATTTGAAACTACTTCCGGGCTTGACAGCTCGGAAGCGATATTTTCGTAATTTTTCTCACTTTCGTTGAGCTTTTCGAACATTATTTACATTCCTTTAGCCAATATTTAACACTTGAAGCAAAACACCAAGTAAAGCCGACAAAACATACAAAGACGAGATCAATGCCGCATTCTGTTTCGCATCGTGATTCACACGCAGAAGAACGAGCATTCCAACGCCTGCACCGGCAGAAAGTCCTGCCGCCAAAGCACCGAAGCTCAGCGCACCCGATGCAAACAGCTCAGAAAGCACTACGCTCGCCGAACAATTCGGTATCATGCCGACCAACGCCGCGATAAAAGGCTGAGCGAAGCTATTCGTCATTAGTACGACCGAAAGCTTGTCTTCGCCGATGAACCAGATCAGCGTGTTAAGCAAAAAGCTTGTCAGCAAAATGAACAAAAATATCGACAGCGAACGTCTGACTGCGCTTTCAACGATTCCCTTGTTCGAATCGCAATGAGGGCAATGATGGTGCTCGCCGCTCTCGTGGATGTGTTCGGTGTGGTGAGTGATATGCGGTTCATCGTGGTCGATTCTGGTGATCTTGAACAACAAATTGACTATAATTCCGGCGATGATCGCATAAATCACCTTGACGATGATCAGCGGTAAAAGCCATTTTGCCTGTTCGGGACGCGAAGCGAGTATCGGGATCGCCTCATCTGAGGTCGAGACGAAAACGGCGATAAGCGTGCCGGCGGTTATGAGCTTTTCGGCATAGAGATTTGCGGCAGCGACCGAAAAACCGCACGCCGGAAAGATGCCCAAAAGTGCGCCGCTGACGACACCGAGCCGTTCATTTCCGAGAGCCATGCGAATTTTGTCCACAGCTTTGTGTTCAAAAAATTCAATTAAAAGGTAGACAGCGAGCAGAAACGGCAACATTTTCAGCGCGTCAAGCAGCGTGTCAAGCAGTACATCAGCCATAATTCTCCTTGGTTTAAATTAAGAGGATAGTATCGAAAAAAGTAGCAGACACAAACCGGGGGCAGATGCTCTCGGCTTGTGCTGCAAAAATGATTATCTTACGCCGAACGTGTAGATCGTCGTTGTGTCATACTTCTGACCGACCTTCAAAACTACCGACGGGAAGTTTGGATGGTTCGGAGAGTCGGGCGCGTGCTGGGTTTCGAGGCAAACAGCGTGTCTGGGCTGCTGTTTTTCGCCGTTTTTGAACGGAACATCGCCGTTCATCATGTTTGCCGCATAGACCTGCACACCGGGCTGGTCGGTAGTGACCGACATCACGCGACCGGATTTCGGGTCGTAAAGCTCTGCGACCTTCGCCAAAGTTCCGGTGGTCTTAAGATTATAGTTATGATCGTAGCCGCCGCCGAACGCGATCTGAGGATCGTTGTCATTTATGCGTGTACCGATCTTTTCGGGCTTGTTGAAGTCAAACGGAGTGCCTGCGACCGGATAAGCGTTTCCGGTAGCGATGAGATTTTTGTCCACCTCGGTGATCGAATCTGAATCGATCCAAAGCTCGTGATCGAGAATATCGCCCGAATCAAAGCCGCCGAGATTGAAATAAGCGTGATTCGTCATATTGACGATAGTGTCCTTG
This sequence comes from uncultured Lachnospiraceae bacterium, assembly GCA_964603455.1. GTDB lineage: Bacteria > Bacillota > Clostridia > Oscillospirales > CAG-272 > Flemingiibacterium. The sequence continues at coordinate 1,297 of CAZRVL010000076.1, read as the reverse complement.
TCGGTGACAGCCTCATAGTGGATCGACAGCGCGTTTTCGTCAGTCAACGTGTAAGTGACAGTCACATCGAGCTTTCCGGGGTAATTTTCATCGCCGTCCGGGCTGGTCATCTTAAGTATCAGACCGCATTCGCCACATTTTTCGAACGGAACAGCGTCCCATATCTTCTGATTGAAGCCGACATTTCCGCCGTGAAGATGGTTGGAAATACCCGAATTTTGTGCAAGCTGATATGTAACTCCATTCAAACTAAAACGTCCGTTGGCGATTCTGTTGCCATAGCGTCCGATGAGCGAACCGTGATAGCCGCCACCGGTCAAGTAACCTTCTACAGTGTCGAAGCCGCAGATAAGATCGGCAAATTCACCGTTCTTGTCGGGCATATTGATCTGCTGAATGATGCCGCCCATAGTCAAAATTCTGACCGATGCGCCATTTTTGTTCGTGAGCGTGTAAGCGTCAACCTCACAGCCACACGGTTTTTTTCCAAATAATTCCTTTTTTATCATGATGATCACGTCAAATTGCACAAATCGAAATTCTGCGCAATTTTTCCTTCCTTATTATATATGCTTATTTGTCGTATCCATTCGGGTTGAGGGTCTGCCAGTGAGCCGAATCGCGGCACATATCCTCGATTCCGAGCTTAGCCTCCCAACCGAGCACCTCGCGTGCCTTCGACGGGTCGGAATAGCATTCATCAATGTCACCGGGACGGCGCGGAGCGATCTTGTAGTTGATCTTTTTGCCGGTCGCCGATTCGTAAGCGTGAACGATGTCGAGTACCGAGTAGCCGTGACCTGTTCCGATGTTGAAAACGTCAAGACCGGGCTTGTTTTCGAGCCAATTGAGCGCAGCGAGGTGAGCCTTCGCAAGGTCAACGACATGGATGTAGTCGCGAACGCCGGTGCCGTCATGTGTCGCGTAGTCGTTTCCGAAGACCGACAGGCATTCGAGCTTGCCGATTGCGACCTGAGTGATGTAGGGCATCAAATTGTTCGGGATTCCGCTCGGATCTTCGCCGATAAGACCGGATTCGTGTGCGCCGATCGGGTTGAAATAGCGCAGGATCGCGGTGTTCCACTCGGAATCGGCCTTGTAAAGATCCTTCAAAATATGCTCGATCATCAGCTTGGTCTCGCCGTAAGGATTGGTCGCCTCGTTGGTCGGGAGAGTTTCCTTGATCGGAACGACTGCCGGCTTGCCGTAAACAGTCGCAGAAGAACTGAATACTATATTCTTGCAATTATATTTCTTAAGCATTTCACACAAATTCAATGTGCTGATGAGGTTGTTC
>CAZRVL010000075.1:0-9648 GCA_964603455.1 uncultured Lachnospiraceae bacterium | reverse complement strand
AACGCCGTTAATTCTATATCCATCAAGAGAATGAATAGGAGGAACCAAGATGGCAGAAAAAAATGTAGCAACCGATAAAATTACTGCACTTGACAACGCAATTCGTCAGATTGAAAAAGATTTTGGTAAAGGCTCGATTATGAAGCTGGGCGAAGTTGCTGCCAAAATGAATGTAGAAGTCATTCCGACGGGAACCCTTTCGCTTGACATCGCACTCGGTGTCGGCGGTATTCCGCGTGGCAGAGTCATCGAAATCTACGGTCCGGAATCGTCCGGTAAAACGACCGTTGCTCTGCATGTCATTGCCCAAGCACAAAAATGCGGCGGTATTGCAGCCTTCATCGATGCCGAACACGCACTTGACCCTGCATATGCCAAAAAACTCGGCGTTGATACGGACAATCTCTTAATCTCGCAGCCGGATAACGGTGAACAGGCACTTGAGATTGCCGATGCTCTCGTCAGAAGCGGAGCGATTGATATTGTGGTTGTTGACTCTGTTGCCGCACTCGTACCAAAAGCCGAAATCGAAGGCGAAATGGGCGACTCGCACGTAGGCTTACAAGCACGATTGATGTCGCAGGCAATGCGTAAGCTGACCGGTATTATCAGCAAATCGCGTACAACGGCAATCTTCATCAACCAGATTCGTGAAAAGGTCGGCGTTATGTTCGGCAATCCGGAAACGACAACCGGTGGTCGTGCACTCAAATTCTACGCATCGGTACGACTCGATGTACGTAAGATTGACACGCTCAAGCAGGGCAATGAGATGGTAGGCAACCGTACCCGTATCAAGGTTGTCAAAAACAAGATTGCTCCGCCGTTCCGCCAAGCAGAATTCGATATTATGTATGGTCAAGGTATCTCGCATGAAGGCTGTCTGGTCGATATCGGGACTGACCTTGACATCATCGATAAAAGCGGTGCATGGTATTCTTATGCTGGAGAACGACTTGGTCAGGGACGCGAAAACGCCAAAGAATTCTTAAAGGAAAATACGTCTATTGCCATTGAAATTGAACGTAAAATCCGCGAAAAGTTAATCATTGGCGGTATGATTGATGTTGAAGAAGAAGATTCTGCACAATAAAATGGGAAGAACACGTCAAGAATCTTGACACTCACAGGAAAAAATATTACAATTAATCTATCCGATTGTTTTCAAAATTGTAGTTGCTAATTTTTTGAAAATTTTCATCATTTGATTTAGGGTATCATTTGAGAAGGATGAACAGTATGTAAGCCTTATAATTTTATAACGAAGGAGGTGTAATGTATCATCGAAGTAATAATTGCTATTATTACAGGGATTGTCGGTGTATTGATTGGATATGTAGCACGCAAAAAGACAGCCGAAGCTAAAATCATCTCCGCCGAAGCAGCTGCCGAAAAGATTTTGGAAGATGCGAAACGTACAGGAGAGACGATTCACAAAGAAGCTGTCGTTGAAGCGAAAGAAGATATTCATAAATTACGTCACGAATTGGACAAAGAAACGCGAGAACGCCGCTCGGAGCTTCAGCGTCTGGAACGTCGCCTTCAACAAAAAGAAGAGAATCTTGACCGAAAAATGGATTCTCTCGAGAAGAAGGAAGATATTCTCGGTCGCAAAGAAGCCGAAGTAGATCGCACTCAGCATAAGATTACTGATTTGTATAACAAACAGGTCGTAGAGCTGGAGAGAATCTCCGGTCTTACGTCGGAAGATGCGAAAAACATGCTTCTTTCCAATACGAAAGAAGAAGTTAAGCATGAAACGGCAATGCTCATCAAGGAATTGGAGCAGCAGGCCAAAGAAGAGTCGGACAAACGTGCTCGTGAAATCATCTCTCTTGCGATTCAGCGTTGTGCAGCTGACCACGTTGCAGAGACGACGGTATCAGTTGTCGCATTGCCGAATGATGAGATGAAAGGTCGTATCATCGGTCGTGAAGGACGTAATATCCGTACACTCGAAACCTTGACTGGAATTGACTTAATTATTGATGATACACCGGAAGCGGTAATCTTGTCGGGCTTTGACCCTGTACGCAGAGAGATTGCTCGCATCGCATTGGAAAAATTGATTACAGACGGTCGAATCCATCCTGCCAGAATCGAAGAAATGGTAGAGAAGGCTCGCCGCGAAGTAGAACAACGAATCAAAGAAGCTGGGGAACAGGCTACATTCGAAACGGGTGTACATGGTCTCCATCCTGAAATGATTAAGCTGTTGGGACGACTCAAATATCGTACCAGCTACGGACAGAATGTACTCAAACATTCCATAGAAGTATCTCACTTGGCAGGTATCATGGCAGCAGAACTCGGTATCGATGTAATGCTTGCCAAACGTGCCGGTCTCTTGCATGATATCGGTAAAGCAATCGACCATGAGGTAGAAGGTCCGCATGTGACCATCGGCGGTGACCTTGCGAAAAAATATCGCGAGTCTGCAGATGTAATCAATGCAATCGTTGCACATCATGGCGATGAAGAACCGAAAACCGTGCAGGCTGTTCTCGTTGCAGCAGCAGATGCTGTATCGGCAGCAAGACCGGGTGCACGCCGCGAAAGCTTGGAAAGCTATCTCAAACGTTTGACTCGTCTGGAAGAGATTGCAGAATCTTTCCCGGGTGTAGACAAATCGTTCGCAATCCAAGCCGGCCGTGAAATTCGCATCATGGTAAAACCGGACAAAGTCGATGATGCTGCATCGGTAATGATGGCACGCGACATTGTTAAAAAAATCGAATCCGAACTCGAATATCCGGGTCAGATTCGCGTTACGGTTATCCGCGAAACACGTGCGGTTGATTACGCAAAATAAAAATCAGCAGTCCATCTTGTATGGGCTGCTATTTTTTATATACAAAAAGATTTCTTCTTAATTCGTTTGTCTCCATGCACAATTTATGATATTATCTTTAATAGACTTATAACAAAGGACGGTGATAAAATGAATAATCTAAAAGTAGACGGAGAAAAGGTATCCGATAGCGTCAACCTAATCGTATCCATGCTTGTGCGTTATCCGGAGATTGGCAGATTGCGTTTTGACTCAGATACCGCAACCTTGCATTTGACATTTCTCTTAACGATAGTGCCGACGAAGGAACAGTTCGCATCATTCAAAACCTACTTAACAGAGAGCCTATACTCTTTTTATTGCCTTTCCGCATATGATAACCCATTCTTGTGTATTACCCAAGACAGTTATGACAACATAACCGTCATTCATATAGAACGTGATATTGCTACCTTGTCCAAAGCAGAGATTGCCTTGATGATAAAAATTCTGGCAATGTACTTTAAGAATCACATTTTGGCTGACAAGAACGAAGCCTTAGTCGATGAAGAACTTCAATTCCAAGAAGAAGTTATCGAATCTATGCTAGTCAATATCCAACGCACGCACGCTCTCAATAATCTGATTGGGATTCGCGAGAACGGACGCGTTATGGTATTCGACAAATAATCGTATCGGTGAGGATATAATGATGAAACTTTTATATGTAGGCGACATTTATGGCAATCCCGGCAGAACGGCTGCCAAACATTTCATTCCTATACTCAAGGAAAAACACAATATTGACCTTGTCATTGCCAACGGCGAAAACTCTGCCGGCGGTAACGGCATAACAGAAAAGACGTATCAGGAGATGACTGATGCAGGTGTCGACATCTTTACCAGTGGCAATCATATCTGGGACAAAAAAGAAGTGTTCGACTTCCTTGATGATTATCCCAATATCATTCGTCCGGCGAACTATCCACTTGGCACACCGGGCAGAGGCTATGGTATCTTCGAGAAGAACGGCATTACCTTTGCCGTCATCAATCTCTTAGGCAGAACCTTCATGCCTCCGATTGATTCCCCGTTCGTGAAGATTGATGAGATTCTGGCAGAGCTGGAAGGCAAGACGAATATCATCTTCCTTGACTTCCATGCCGAAACAACCTCAGAGAAGATGGCTATGGGCTGGTATCTCGATGGTAAGATTACGGCACTTGTCGGGACGCACACCCATATCCAGACGGCAGATGAACGTATCCTGCCCAACCAGACAGCTTATATTACCGACCTCGGTATGGTAGGTACTCGCAACTCCGTACTTGGTGTAGACAAAGACATTATTATTCAGCAGTTCCGCACAGGATTACCGGTACGATTCAAACCGGCAACCGGAGAGAAGATATTCTGTGGGGTAGTTATCGAGCTGGATGAGAATACAGGCAGAGCAATCTCCATTGAACGCATTAAAGAAATTTTACAATAAATAGAAATTTTTAGGAAATCCAGCAGGAATATCTTGCCAAAAATAGAATATCTTTTACAGAGAGATAAAGATAGCAAGATTTTTCTCAATCAAAGGAGGGTACTAAAAAGAAATGGAAGTTTTAAAGGTATCAGCGAAATCGAATCCGAACTCTGTTGCCGGTGCATTGGCAGGTGTTCTGCGTGAACGAGGCAATGCGGAGATTCAAGCCATTGGAGCAGGTGCACTCAACCAAGCCGTCAAGGCAGTCGCGATTGCGAGAGGATTCGTCGCACCCCACGGGGTAGATCTTATCTGTATACCGGCATTTACCGATATCATGATAGAAGGCGAAGAACGCACCGCAATGAAGCTGATTGTTGAACCAAGATAATACGTAGACCCGAACACGATTCGAATTATTCGAATCGTGTTTTTTCTTTTGGGAGAGTACTATTGATATATCGTCAAACGCAGGGGCGGTGACATATTCATACCAATCATAAGCATCTGATATTTTGTCAATCTTGAAAAATAAGGTATATTTAAGGGGCGGTAAATCAGTCGAAAATGTGCTATAATAAAATATAAGACTGAAACGGAAGGTGTAGGTAATAGCTGTGAAAATAGCCGATTTGCATATTCATACAACTGCATCAGATGGGGTATATTCTCCGGCTGAGATTGTTCAACAAGCTATTCATCTCGGCTTATCTACGATTGCGATTACCGACCACGATACGGTTGGTGGGATTGCTTCTTTGGGCAATCTCTCTGATTCGCGTATTCGAGTGATTGCAGGGATTGAGTTTAGTTCGAATTGCCTAGGCGAGGAGATTCATATACTGGGCTATCTGCCGAATGTGACACATCCCCGTCTCTTAGAGATGGTAGAGCATATCAAGGTTTTGCGTAGAGAGCGTCTGCTCAAGATGCTTCAACGTCTCCAAGATAAGGGCTATCCGGTTACCCTTGATGACCTTCAGCGTGCGACAGGCTCTGCCTTATCGTGGGGTAGACCGCATCTGGCAAAAATCCTAATCGAAAAAGGATATTTTACCACCGTTAGCGAAGTATTCGATGAATTGCTCAGTAGTCGAGGCTCGATTTTTATTCCACGAACCAAGCCTCTCTATACCGAAGTTATCGACCTGATGAAGGAGATTGGCGGTATCAGTGTATTGGCACATCCCGGTATTATCAAGAATCCGAAGTGTATCGAAGTGGCTATTGAAGCAGGCATAGACGGTATCGAGGTATATCATCCGAAAAATCATATCGCGTGCAGAGAACATCTCCTAGCGATTGCGAAGCAGCATAGCTGTCTCGTTACCGGTGGGTCGGATTTTCATGGAATGAAGGGACGATACCCTGAACAGCTCGGATGCTGGACAGTCGATGCGAGCTATGGAGATGCACTAATATCGAGATTGAACAGGTCGCATCGATAGGGCAGGAGGAATTATGGAAGTCATTGCTTTAGTAGGGCCAAGCGGAACAGGAAAAAGTCATCGTGCCTTAACGGTTGCCCATGAACATAAGGTCGATACCATCATTGACGATGGCATTTTAATTAAAGATAGTAAGATTATCGCAGGTCACTCCGCGAAAAAAGAAGCCAGCAAGATTCAGGCGGTACGACGGGCTATCTTCACCTATGAAGACCATGCACGCGAAGTACGCGAAGCCATATTCCACGTCAAGCCGAAGAAGATATTGATTCTTGGCACATCGGACAATATGGTGAAGAAGATTGCAAAGGTACTCGATTTACCGGAGATTAGTCAGTTCATCTATATTCATGATATTGCGACCCAACGTGAGATTGCCAAGGCACGCGAATCACGATTAAAAGAAGGTAAGCATATTATTCCGGTACCGAATATCGAGCTAAAGGAGCATTTTTCGGCACTAGAAATATTCTTCACCTCATCGAAGAATCGCCGCCGCAGACGTGTGGGCGAGAAGTCTATCGTGCGTCCTGCATTCAGCTATTACGGCAAGCTACTCATTGCAGATGCTGCCATTGCATCGATTGTCGATTATGTGGCAACGCATGAATGTGAGATTACCAAGACATCGCAGATTCGCATCAAAAATATGCAGGAACAAGACCGCGGTGTATCCATCTCTCTCGATGTGACGATTCGCTATGGATTCAGAATCCACGAGGTTGTCAAGGCAACACAACGCAAGATAAAAGAAGTCGTAGAGGCAATGACAGGTCTTACGGTCAAAGAAGTAAACGTTGCCGTCAAGAGCTTGAGCATTCATTAAGGAGGCTTATATGAATACCAATCACGTCTTATTCTCGGGATATGCGAAGCTCCCAGCAGGAATCACTGCCAGCGAGCTGTACAAGACTATTGCAATCACGGTATTGGTTGATGTGGAAACAGGGCTTATCATAGAAGCTGATTGTACTCTTGCTACACAACTGGCATCAAAGCATATCTCTCACATTATCAAGGGATACAACCTAAACGACGGCCCTGAACCGCTCTGTCAGGTAATCGACCGCATCTATCAAGGCAATGCCAAAAAAGCTATCGCAACTGCGATTCGTATTATCTGTGACAAATATCGTAATTACCGGATTGAATATGGTACAGATGCTCAAGCATAACTGAATATAGCATCAACATCGAATGGATACGGCATATTCGCTGTATCCATTTTCGTATATTACAACCCTCTCGGCATAAATCCGCTTCACGTGCATATCTTGGTATCAATCCAATGCTTTTTGCATCACCTCATCAAGAGGAGATGGACTGCACCATGTAACTGCCGTCCGTGCAAAGAAGAATACTAGGGAGAGTGAAGCAAGATGGAAAAAATTGATTTGTTCAGCGATATTGCCGAACGCACCGGCGGCGATATTTATATCGGTGTTGTCGGCCCTGTACGTACCGGTAAATCTACCTTTATCAAACGATTCATGGAAACGATGGTGTTACCGAATATTGCAGACCCCTATGAAAAAGAGCGTGCCAAAGATGAGCTTCCGCAGAGTGCTGCCGGCAAGACGATTATGACGACAGAACCGAAGTTCATCCCGAACGAGGCAATCGAAATCCCGATTCAAGAGAACGTCTCTGTCAAGGTCCGCGTAGTAGACTGTGTCGGCTATACGGTCGAAGGTGCCTTAGGCTACGAAGAAGATAGTGGGCCGCGTATGGTGTTGACACCGTGGTTCGAAGAAGAAATCCCATTCCAACAAGCAGCCGAAATCGGCACCCAAAAAGTCATCAGTGAACACTCTACGATTGGACTGGTTATCACGACAGACGGTAGCGTAACCGAACTGGAACGCACCGGCTATCTGGAAGCCGAAAGCCGTGTTATCACCGAGCTAAAAGAACTGGAAAAGCCATTCCTCGTTATCCTGAATACGAATCAACCGACATCAGCAGAGAGTCAATCTCTCGCGATGGAGATGGAAACGATGTACAACGTACCGGTTCTACCAATCGACTGTGCCCAGATGAGCTACCAAGACGTATACGGTATCTTGCAAGAAGTGCTATACGAGTTTCCTGTCAAGGAAGTCAACATCCTTCTGCCCAAATGGGTAGAGGAATTGGATGAACAGCATTGGCTACATGAGCGATTCAACCAAGCTGTCTGTAATGTTACCGCTGATATTCGACGGCTACGTGATATAGACGGTGCCATCGATGCCCTATCTCAAGAAGAATTCATTGATACGGTTACGCTGGAGAGTATGGATCTCGGCATGGGCGTAGCAATGATTGACGTGACAGCCAAACGAGCCTTATTCTACGAAGTCGCCGAGGAGCTGACCGGCTTCAACATCCAAGGAGACCACCATATTTTGCGTCTGATGAGAGAATTGGCTGATGCTAAGCACGAGTATGACAAACTCGCCTCCGCCCTCTCTGAGGCAAAAGAGAACGGCTACGGCATCGTTGCTCCGCAAATCGACGAGATGGTACTCGAAGAACCGGAAGTTATCAAAAACGGCAATCGCTATGGTGTACGGCTCAAAGCCTCCGCACCATCCCTTCATATCATCCGCACCGATGTAGAAGCGGAGATTGCCCCTATCCTCGGTAGTGAGAAGCAAAGCGAAGAACTGATACAATATCTAATGAAAGAATTCGAAGGCGAGCCGGAACGCATCTGGCGAACCAACCTATTCGGTAAGTCGCTCAACTCCCTCGTACGCGAAGGCATCCAAAACAAGATTGCCGGTATGCCGGAGAATGCCCAGCTCAAGATACGCGATACCCTGACCAAGATTGTCAACGACGGTGGCGGAGGGCTTATCTGCATCATATTCTGATACAAGAGAATCTCGGCATAATGAAATGTCGAGATTTTTCTTTTTTTCACTAGGAAATTACGCGAAACATCTTGTACACAGGGGGCGAACAATGGTATAATGTCTACTGTTAGAAGAATATTATCCTTTAAGAGGAAACGAGGGATTAGACATGAATAAAGAAAAATCGTTGTTCTATCTGGTACGGGAAGAGATCCTTCCGGAAGCGATCAAAAAGACGATCAAAGTAAAAGATATGCTCAAACGTGGTGAAGTACGCACCATCAACGAGGCTGTAGAAAAAATGGATTTGAGCCGAAGTGCCTATTACAAATACAAAGATTTTGTATTCCCCTTCTATGAAGCGACCAAAGAAAAAATCGTAACCTTGACACTTCTGCTTGAACACAAGTCCGGCGTACTGTCCAAAGTCCTCAATACGATCGCCTGCGAACACGGCAGTGTCTTGACGATCAACCAAGGGATTCCGCTTCAAGGTGTAGCCAATGCTACGATCTCCATTGAGACGATCGACCTTATCATCGATCTTGAAGCACTCTTGGATAAGCTCCGCTTGATCGAAGGCGTAAAACGCATCGAAGTATTGGGGCAAGAATAAAACCATTAGGAGGTTTTCTTATGAAAAAAACGATTAAGATCGGCATCTTAGGTCTCGGCACAGTCGGAACCGGTGTCGCTAAAATAATTCAAAAGAATCAAGCCGACATTGCACAGAGAGTCGGTGCCAATATTGAGATTGCCAAAGCACTCGTACGCAATCTTGACAAAGAACGAATCCTTCCGAAAGAACTCTTAACAACGGATGCTAACGAGATACTGGACGATCCTTCCATCGACATCATCGTAGAATTACTCGGTGGAGAACATCCGTCCCGCGAATATATGATCCGTGCACTGGAAAACGGCAAACATCTCGTTACCGCCAACAAAGACGTCATTGCCAAATACGGCAAAGAACTGTTTGACATCGCAGAAAAAAACAATCTTGATGTCATGTTCGAAGCCAGCGTCGCCGGCGGTATCCCCATCATTCATCCGCTCAAAGACTGCTTGATCGGTAACAAAATCCAAGAGATCATGGGAATCATCAACGGCACG
>CAZRVL010000074.1:0-9742 GCA_964603455.1 uncultured Lachnospiraceae bacterium | reverse complement strand
CACGCTTTATGCACACAATTCGAAGCTCTGTGTAAAGGTCGGCGACAAAGTGAAACGCGGTCAGGTCATTGCAAAGGCGGGTTCGACCGGACAGTCTACCGGAAACCATTGCCATTTTTCGATACGCGAAAATGGTGTATGGGTAAACCACAGAAAGTATTTTACCGACTGATCAATGGTCTGTCGCGAATAATTTTTTCGGCGAGGTTATATAATAATTTTGTTCGATAGATCATTTCGGTTTATCGAACAGATTATTTGAAAGGAACATGATGTCAAAAAAGATCTCAATCGGAGTCGCGGTGGTATTGATACTTCTGTCGGCATTGATAACATTTCAGATCACATTTGTCGCGCTGAGCAATAAATACAAAAATGATCTTAATGAAATGGCTGAAACTCAGCGGCTGTATGAAAAGCTGGCATATGTTGACAGCCTTTACCGTTCACTCTACATTGGTGAAATAGATGATGAGACGCTTGTCGATGAGATGCTTCGCGGATATGTTTACGGAACGGGTGACAAGTATGCTTATTACCTCGACCGTGAGCAATATGCCGAATTGGTCTCGGATACGAATGCCGAGATGCAGGGCATAGGCGTTTACGTTATCTATCAGAATGACGTTATCGAGGTAATAAATGTCATGCCGGAATCGCCGGCACTCGAAGCAGGTGTCGAGCCGGGGGATCTTATCGTGTATGTCGGCGGCGAATCGGTCGCTGAGATCGGATATAACGCGGCGGTCTCGAAAATGCAGGGCGAAGCCGGGACATATGCGGAGTTTACCGTTATCCGCGGTGAAGAAATGATAGATTTCAGGATAAAGCGCGGATATGTGAATGAGCAGACGGTCATGAGCCGTGTGCTTGATTCGGATGAGACGATAGGCGTGATAAAGATCTTGTCCTTCGATCTCGGCACACCGCAGCAGTTCAAGGATGCTTGCAGTTCGCTGATCAATGGCGGTGCTGAAAAGTTGATCTTTGATGTGCGCTACAATCCGGGCGGAGATCTTCGGTCGATAGTTGAGATACTTGATTATCTTCTGCCCGAAGGTCCGATAGTCAGGATAACCGATGGTGACGGAAATGTTGTCGAGACGTATGAATCGGATGCCGATGAGTTGGATGTTCCGATGTGTGTTTTGGTCAACGGTTCAACGGCAAGTGCGGCTGAACTTTTCACTTCGGCACTTAAGGACTACGACAAAGCCGAGATAATCGGCACGAATACCTACGGAAAGGGAACTGTTCAGACTGTTATCGGTCTTCCGGACGGAACCGGTATCGGAATTTCATATCGTCTCTACAATCCGCCGTATTCGGACAATTTCGAGGGCGTTGGAATAGCTCCCGACTATGAAGTCGAGCTTGACGAGTCGCTTTCGAACAAAAATATTTACAAAATTACCGATTCTGAGGACGATCAGCTTCAGAAAGCGGTTGAAATTATTAATAAATAATTTACAAAAGGAGTAATACCAATGGCAAACAAACCTATGGTTTTGACAGCAGATGGTCTTAAAAAGATGACCGATGAGCTTGATTACCTGAAAAATATAAAGCGAGTTGAAGTAAAAGAGGCTATCGCGGTAGCGCGTTCCTTCGGAGACCTTTCGGAGAACTCTGAGTACGATGAAGCAAAAAACGAGCAGGCTAAGGTCGAGTCTCGAATCAATGAGCTCGAAGAGATTCTCAAAAATGTTGTTGTCATAAACGAAGATGAGCTTTCTGGAGACACTGTAAACCTCGGAATGACCGTAAAGGTTTACGATGAGGAATTTGACGAAGAGGACGAATATAACATCGTTGGTACTAACGAAGCCGATCCGCTCAAAAACAACATTTCGGATCAGTCGCCGATCGGAATGGCACTTGTCGGCAAAAAGGTCGGCGAGATCGCTGAGGTTGAAGCTCCCGATGGAGTTATCAAGCTGAAGATCCTCGAAATCAGAAAAAAAGACTAAATTTTTCATAAAAAGGAATTACGAAAATGGCTGAAAATCAGAACAACCAGCAGACCGAACAAAATGTAAATGAACTCGTCAGAGTGCGCCGCGAAAAGTTGGCGGCACTTCAGGAGTCGGGAAATGATCCTTTTGTCATCACAAAGTACGATGTCACCGAGCATTCGACAGATATAAAGGACAATTTCGAGGCGATGACCGGAAAAAATGTCAGCGTTGCCGGTCGTCTTATGTCAAAGCGCATCATGGGTAAGGCATCGTTCTGCCATATTCAGGATCTTAAAGGTACTATTCAGGTCTATGTCGCACGCGATTGTGTCGGCGAGGACGAGTACGCTTCGTTCAAAAAGTTCGATATTGGCGATATTGTCGGCATAAAGGGCGAGGTTTTCGCAACGAAGACCGGCGAACCGTCGATCCATGCGGCAGAGATAGTTCTGCTTTCCAAGAGCTTGCAGGTACTTCCTGAAAAATTCCACGGACTCACCGATACCGACACACGCTACAGACAGCGTTATGTTGACCTTATCATGAATCCTGAAGTCAAAGACACTTTTGTTAAGCGTTCGAAGATAATCAGCGCGATCCGCAGATACCTCGATTCGCTCGGATTTATGGAAGTTGAGACTCCTATGCTTGTTTCGAATGCCGGCGGTGCAGCTGCGCGTCCGTTCGAAACTCATCACAATGCACTTGATGAGGATTTCAAGCTCAGAATTTCGCTTGAACTTTACTTGAAGCGTCTTATCGTTGGCGGACTTGAAAAGGTCTATGAGATCGGTCGAGTTTTCCGCAACGAGGGCTGCGACACACGTCACAATCCTGAGTTCACTTTGATGGAACTTTATCAGGCGTATACCGACTATCACGGAATGATGGATCTCACCGAGAATATGTATCGCTATGTCGCAAACGAAGTTCTCGGCACTACAAAGATAGTATATAATGGTGTCGAAATGGATCTCGGCAAGCCGTTCGAGCGCATTACTATGGTAGATGCGGTCAAGAAGTATTCGTGTGTCGATTTCCACGAGATAAAGACTCTTGAAGAGGCACGCAAAATCGCCGATGAAAAGGGTGTACATTATGAAGATCGTCACAAGAAGGGCGATATTCTCAATCTGTTCTTCGAAGAATTTGTCGAGGAACACCTTGTTCAGCCGACGTTCGTTATGGATCATCCAATCGAGATCTCTCCGCTCACCAAGAAGAAGCCCGAAGACCCCGAATATGTCGAGAGATTTGAATTCTTCATGAACGGATGGGAAATGGCAAACGCATATTCTGAGCTCAACGACCCGATCGACCAGCGTGCAAGATTTGCGGCGCAGGAAGAGCAGTTTGCAGCGGGCGATGAAGAAGCTAACCACACCGATGAAGATTTCTTGAATGCACTTGAGATCGGTATGCCTCCCACATCGGTTTCGGAATCGACAGAATGTGTATGCTTTTGACCGATTCGGCAGCAATACGCGATGTATTGTTGTTCCCGACGATGAAGAAGGAACAGTAAATAGTTTCAAACCGACAGGATAATACTGTCGGTTTGCTTTTTAAAAAAGATATGTGTGAAAAAATTCGCTGCGGATGGGCAGGAAATGATCCCATCTATGTTGCATACCACGATGACGAGTGGGGAAGGGCCGTGCATGATGACCAAAAACTTTTTGATTTTTTGGTTTTGGAGGGAATGCAGGCGGGGCTTTCGTGGATAACGATATTGAAAAAGCGCGAGGCATTTCGCATCGCGTTTGAAAATTTTGATCTCGAAAATGTCTCTAAATTTGACGAATCGAAGATAGCCGAGCTTATGGAGAATAAAAATATAGTTCGAAATCATCGAAAAATAGTATCGGCGGTGAACAATGCCGAAAGATTTATCGAAATTCAAAACAAATTCGGCAGCTTCGATGAGTTTTTTTGGCGATATACCGACCGAAAAACGATAATAAATCATCCAAAAACGCTTGCCGACATTCCGGCGAGCAGTGAGCTTTCGGACAAAATAAGCTACGATCTCAAAAAAATGGGATTTAACTTTGTCGGTTCTACGATCATATATTCATTCATGCAGGCGATCGGGATGATGAATGATCATTTCGATGACTGTGCGTTCAAATGATCAAAAAAATCTCCGCAGATTTTCTGCGGAGATTTTTTTGTTAAGGTCTGAGACTTCCATCGGTCTCGGCGATGTATGCACCGAGTTCTTCGGCACGCGCCGCTTCTTCCTTTGTGGTGAGCAGCCAAACTCCGAGACGACCGCATTTTTTGATCAGTGTGGCATAGTGCTCGTCTGCCGGAGGTGTCTTATTCCAGGATGTTCTTGCATTGTCGAAGCGCATCCAAACAAATAATTGTTCAGCAGGCACTATTTTTGCTAATTCATTCAGCTTATCTTCGGTAACTGTTCCGTCAAAATGCACAGCAGCATTTGGCAGACGCTTCATAACCTCAGCTGTCTGCGCGACCTCCATGCAGGTGATTCCGCAGTCTGCACCCGATTCTTCAATTTTGTTGAACAAAATCTCACGCTGTTCTTCGGTGTGCGACCACCAGAGAACATTATCGAATTTCAGAGGAATCTGCGCATTCTTCGCAAAATCGAGAACTTCTTCGAGAGTCGGTATCTTTTCACCTGCAAATTTTTCGCCGGTCGAGATGCCGAAATCATAGGTTCGAGCCTCTTCGAGAGTTATATCACTGATCTTGATCTCGTTTTCGATTTTCGAGCCGTCAGGATTTCTGCCTGTACGATTGATCGTTTGATCATGTAGGATCACACATTTGTTATCTTTTGTGAATTTTGTGTCGAGTTCGATCATCGAATAACCGAGTTCCTTTGCGGCTTTGAAAGCCGCGAGGGTGTTGGACGGATATTCGTTAGCTACTCCCTGATGGGCTTCGAGTAAAATACTCATTTTATTTTCCTTTCATTTGTTGTCGAAAAGCTCAAGTGTAGTTTCAAGCTGAGTTTCGACCTTTGTTTTCCATGAATCGAGCATAGACGCGAGATTTTCGTTATTTTTCGCCATTTCGCCGTATATCGCGTCTGAAAATTGAGTTCCTATAACTTTAATAACATATGAAACGCTGTTGTGGATAATGTCGAGCATTTCTATCGAATCCTCATCACGAGTGGTTTTTCCTTTGAGCACAGTGTCGTAGTATGCCGGGAGCAGAGTCTTATGCGACTGATAAGCCAACTCTTCCATGACTGTTCCTGCAAATTCAAGATCATTTACCGTGACAGGAACGATCATTGCGTGAGGATTCGGGCTGACGTTTTGATAACTTTCCTGGGCAGTATCGA
Source organism: uncultured Lachnospiraceae bacterium (assembly GCA_964603455.1). GTDB lineage: Bacteria > Bacillota > Clostridia > Oscillospirales > CAG-272 > Flemingiibacterium. The sequence continues at coordinate 4,459 of CAZRVL010000074.1, read as the reverse complement.
GTTTCGGTGTCGGCAAAATTCCAAAATCTGATTCCATCTCACGAAGCTTTGACGCATTTACAAGAGAATCGACATAAAATAACGCATGGTCGTTCATAAAATCTGCCAGACCTGCATTCAATAGTACAACGTTGTCCTTAGTTATGAATTCCAAAATCTTCGAATAAATGTTCTGGAACTGTTCGGTGAAGCAGTAGAAATACGGATCACCTGACGATTTGTCGATTTTGACGATTTCAGCGTCACATCCGGTCAAAAGTGCTTCACCAAGTCCGACGAATCCCCAGTTCACGACGCCAACACGGTCTTGATTGGTGATTTTTGTGTCACCGTCCAAGTCGGCAACCGCCTTTTTTCCGCACTCATACATCATGTCGATCGTCCATTCGCCGTTTCGAACTGCGTCATAGAGATTATCCAGTTTCAAATCTTCAGCGAGTTCCTTATTGAAGAAAACGGCGCGACAGTTTTCAGTCTGTGTGAAAATGTGATCATTGAACGTGTAGTAGAGCTGACCGCGAAGCGAGAGCTTTTCCTCGGCGTTGCTGTCCCACCAGACCTTTGACAGGTCGATATTGGGTATTTTGTAGAAATCTGTGCAATAACCTTCGCTGACCAAACTCATAACGTTTGTAAGATCTACGTATGTAACATCTGTGAAATCATCCATCGCGATGATGTTGTTTTTGATCTGCGAAAGTTCGCCGTCCGTAACCTCAATTGTGATCCCGAGACGATCTTCTGTGTCAACACAGCGTCTGTAAAGGGCATCGTTCAAGGTGTCGCCGGTGATCTCTTCGGGATAAATTTCGAGTGAAACGTATTTCGCTTCCTTCGAATACCCGTTAAAAATTCGATAGGTTTTGCCTTCGTATGCTAATGTGGCTTCGGGTGGAATGATAGATGAATCTGCTTCTTCAACATTCAAACTTGTGCTATCTGACGAATTGCTCGGGGGGGGGCGTTACATCTTGTACAGAAGATGAACAAGATGTTGCTCCTAAAAGAATTGACATGAAGAGAACGAGAGAAAGTTTGCGTTTCATATGTTATTTTCCTTTCGAAATAAATTTACGGTTTGGAAATCATTTTATCTCAATCTCGGCTGATATTTGTGAAATATCACGAGAGAGCGGTGGATTTGTTCCTTCGCGCAGACAAGCGGCTGTGCCGAATGCGGAGGCGAGACGAAGCTTGGATTCGTCATCCATTCCGAGCGAAGAAGCGGCGATAAATCCTGCGATCATGCTGTCTCCTGCGCCGATTGTCGAGATCGCATCGATTTTCGGCGGCTTTGCGCGAAATACACCTTCGTCCGATACGAGAAGTGCGCCGTTTGCCCCCAGACTGATCAAAACGTAGAAAATTCCGTCCGAATGGAGATTTTTTGCGGTGTTGACCATTGAATCTTCGTCGAGTTTGCCAAAATATGCTTCAAGTTCTTCATCGTTCGGCTTAATGAGCCACGGCTTTATGCGGCGAAGGGAATCGAGAGAGATCGATTTTGAATCGATAACAAGCAAAGCTCCGCGGTTTTTTAACTTTATAAGGAAGTTTTCTGCGGCTTCGGAAGAGACTCCGGCAGGCAGGCTTCCGGTGAAGGTCACTATCTGACCTGAGATCTCGCCGAGCTTTTCCTCGACTTCGCCGAGCAGTGAATCGTCACAATTGAATCCCTTGAACGAAAGGCGTGTTTCCTTGGCATTTTGAGGGTGTATCGTGATGTTTTCGCGGATTCGACCAGGTTTGGTTATTTCGACGAAATCGAGTTTTTCGTTTACCAGACCGTCACGAAATTCGGAGGCGTTTTCGTTTCCGAGAACTACCAACGCTGCGTTTTTTATACCGTTTTCGGACAATGCGCGTGAAATATTTATACCTTTTCCGCCGATGTCACGTGTTACATTTTGTGCGAGATTTTCGTGTTCTGCGTGAAATTCGCTCAAATTTGCGTGAATATCGAACGCGGGATTTAAGGTCAAGGTCGTGATCATTTGCATTTACCTGAAGTTTTCGAGCAGATAATCCTCTGCTTCTTTTGACCAAAGTCCGTGATTATTTTTGACCAATTGATCAAGTTTAGCATATCTTGCATCGGTTTTGCCCAATTCTTCAAGCTCATCGAGCGAAATAAGCGGAAGATTCAGATGATTGTAGCAGAGCTTTTTCGCGCCGTTCGGCTTTTCCATCGCGAAGATCGTGTCCGCGTATGAATTTATTCCGAGGATGTGCGAGACCATTATAGATGGATCGATCACGTGATCTTCGATCAATTTTATCGTATCGACCGTGTCTTCGGGGATAGAACCTGCCGTTCCAACGATGTGGATACCATCGTAATGAATGCGATAGAGGTTGATCCCGGCAGTGAGCGCATGATCTGCAGGACCTGCGAAGAAATTTATGCACCCGTCCTCTGCGGCGATCTCACCTGCGAGGGTGAAAAGACTGCCGACCGGAACCATTACGAAGATGTCATCGAAGCCGCCATCGGAGATTTCGCGGAGCATTTTCGCCGGATCTTCAACGTCAGATGTGTTGATATACATCAGCTTTGCGCCCGATTCTGCCGCTTTTTGCGGAGAATATCTCCGCTCCGCAAGTTGGAGTCTTGTGGAGTTTATATCGATAACTGCAACGAGCGAGGACTTTGCATAAGCTGCCGCCAAAGCCGCCGCTGCGAGTCCCATCGGACCTGCGCCGCCTAAGATCGCCAATTTTCCGCCGACCTTTGCGCCGTCTGTGCGAACATAATTTTCGTAATCGGTGTGATAAAGACCCTTGAAACCGCGAAGAACGCAGCCGATAGCCTCAACGAGAGAGCCTTTATACCAACCTTCGCCCTCGAAAGGTAGCAAACATCCGCGTTCGAGCACGATTTCGGGAACGAGCGCATATGTAGCCGCGCCGCCGACATAAGGGTAGGAATAGCCGGGGTCGTGTCCGTTTTCGAGTTTGAGAGCCGGCTGGATGATGACTTTCTGTCCGACCTTCCATTTTTCTTTGAGATCTTCGCCGACTTCAACGATCTCACCACACATTTCGTGACCGATAATGACCGGATTTGTGGAAACATCCTCGGGGACGCGCTTGTGATTTTTGCCCTGCTTGACCGCTTTATATGTGGACTGACAGAGTGAATCGGTCATGACGCGCATGAGAACTTCGTTTTTTCCGACCTTCGGCAGCTCGAAAGATTCGAGTCGCAAATCGTTTTCGCCGTAAAGTCTTACTGCTGTTGTTTGCATTATAAAATTTCTCCTTGACAGATTTTATTTTTTGTGGTACAATAATGATAACATATTTTTGTGCATCAGTCAAGTACCGCCAACAATATTGACAAATAATCACTTTTACACGCAAAATAATCATGAATGATCAGGAGGGTTAACAAAATGACGATCACCGAACGGCAGAATATGATACTAAAGCTCCTCGCAGATGAAAATATGACCGTAAAAAAGTTGGCAGAAACGCTTTTTGTCAGCGAACCGACCGTCAGGCGTGATTTCACCGAGCTCGAACGGCGCGGATTGATCAAAAAATTATACGGTGGTGCGCGTTTGATCGTTGAAGGTCAAGCACCGGACGATGAGATACCGTTTCTGCTCCGCGAAAACGAACGTTCGCCGGCAAAGGTAGCGATGGGGAAGAAGGCGGCGGCGATGGTACGCGATGGAATGGTACTGATGATGGACGGATCGACCAGCGCATATAATATTGTACCTTTTTTGACCGATTTCAAAGACCTGATCGTTGTCACTTCCGGCGCAAAAACGGCTATCGCTCTGGCTGAGCGAAACATCAACACCTATTCGACAGGTGGTCAAATGATCATTCATTCATTTTCGTATGTTGGCGAACAGGCGGAAAAATTTGTCAAGCAGATCAATGCCGATATTTTGTTCTTTTCCTGCCGCGCACTTTCTAAAGACGGGCGAATGAGCGATACATCTGTAGAGGAAGTGAATCTACGGCGCGCAATGTTCGATTCGGCGAAGAAAAAAGTTCTGCTTTGCGACAGCTCGAAGCTCGACAAGGTTTGTTTCTACAACTTGGGAACGCTCGATGAGGTCGATGAGGTCATATCGGACGCGGAGATCTCGACTCAAATTTAAATTCATTCCATAATAAAATATCTCGTCGAAAAGTGTGAAAAAATTTGAAAAAAATCACGAAAACCTCTTGCATTTTTTTCAATAATGTGGTATAATGTTTGTGACGGAATATCCGTATAAAACATTTAACGAGGTAAATGAAATGATAGTTAAAAAACCGCCGATGGGTTGGAATACCTGGAATACTTTCGGTCACGATATTAATGAAACGATTGTAAAGGAGTCTGTTGATGCTTTTGTCGAGCTCGGACTCCAGAATTATGGATATGAATATGTTGTAATCGACGACTGCTGGTCTGAGAAAAAGCGCGATTTAGCTACTGATCGCCTTGTAGCAAGCC
>CAZRVL010000073.1:6116-9820 GCA_964603455.1 uncultured Lachnospiraceae bacterium | reverse complement strand
GGCAGTTCCTAAAAATTGGAACTTCATTTTTCAGTCCGAACCCTTGCAAAATGCAAAGAGTCAACCTTTCCGCTCGAAAATCGAGCAATTTTGATTATTTGGAAGTATAAGTGTCCGAAAGATCGACGATCTTTTCCTCAACGACCTTCTTGGCTCTTCCCTTGCAGCCGTCAATGCGCTTTTTGAGCTCGCCGTAGAACTCGTCGCCATCGATGGGCAGATCGACCCAGTTGTTCTTCCAGGACGAAAGCATCATAGCGTTGCAGATCGAAAGTCCGTTTATTCCTTCGTAGCCGGATGCCAGAAGCTCTGCGCCGTCAACGAGGTGATCGGTGAAGTTCTGGAAGATTCCCTGGTGCTGTGCGCCCTGATTGTCGAACTTGAATTCGATCTTTTCAACTCCGGGCTTACCGAAGCCGTTGGGATTGTTCTTGCAGAATTCGACTGCATCCTCATTGTTCTTCCAGAAAGTCAAGGTAGTGCCCTCGGCAACGAGCTTGCCCTTCGAGCCGGTGATCTCAAGGCGGTTAGTGCCGGGAGCTTCGCCGGTGGTGGTGATGAATACACCGGATGCGCCGTTCGGATACTCAGCGTATGCGGTAACATCATCCTCGACCTCGATGTTGTGGTAATGACCCTCATGGCAGAATGCGTGTATGCGCGAAGGCATACCGAATATCCACTGCCAAAGGTCGAGCTGGTGAGGACACTGGTTCATGAGAACGCCGCCGCCTTCTCCGTCCCAGGTAGCGCGCCAGTCACCCGAATCGTAGTAGGACTGAGTTCTGAACCAGTCGGTGATTATCCAGACGCAACGGTACGGATCGCCGATCTCGCCGCCCTGAACCATCTCGCGCATCTTCTGATACATCGGGTTCGTGCGCTGATTGAACATCATGCCGAATGCGAGACCGCTCTTTTTAGCGGCAGCCATCATTTCCTCGACCTGCTTCGTGTAAACGCCGGCGGGCTTTTCGGAGATGACATTCACACCATGCTCGAATGCGTCGATAGCGATCGGGGGATGGTAGTAGTGCGGAACAGCGATCTCAACAGCGTCAACGAGACCAGACTTGAGGAGATCTATGTGATTGTCGAATACCGGAACGTTCGGATATTTCTCACGAGCGGCATCGAGTTTCTTCGGATTTATATCGCAGATAGCGGCGAGCTCGGCATTCTTGACCTTACCATCGGCAAGCGTTGCGCAGTGAACCGAACCCATATTTCCGTATCCGATAATACCATATCTAACTTTTTCCATAATATGTTATCCTTTCAAGAAAAGGGCGAACCCTGAATTACAAGTATATTATAACATCTTTTCCCAAAAAAATCAAGTAGTTTTTCAACATTTTTTCGGCAAAAATTATAGTTTTACGATGATGATAAAAAGAAAACGCCCGAAAGACGTTTTCTCAAAAAATATGTGGCACAAGTTCAGCCGCCGAATTTTCCGCTCCGTGCGGACAAAGCATTTCGGCGTTTTTCGATCTATCTACGCACGACCTCGACATATTCAACGCCATAGAACCCAAACAATTCCACAGTCTCGAAGTCGATAAGTTCGCCAGAAACGGCGATCGGGATCGCCGGCGGACAGGAAACGGTCGGCGCACCGCACACTCTGCCGACAGAATCCTCGACTTTAATGATCTCGTGCGGACAAAACAAAGCTTCGCGCACAGACATCGCACGCTTTAAGGTGTGTATCGGAAGCTCAGCCGCCGCCGAATATCCGTCCCGATTCTCTCCGAGCAGATCGACCAGCTTCAAAAGCTCGGCTTCGGGATTCTGCGGAGTCGTCATCAGCACTACAAATGACGGGTCGGCATACTCACACTCGATGCCGCCCTCACGAAGCCGCTCGGCAAGACAATATCCGTCTGCTTTTTCGGTCGCACACAGCGTCAATTTCAGCGGATCGCTCACGGCAAGCTTCCAGCCGTTTTGTGCTAATCGCTGTCTTATGATGTTCATAAAGTCCACACGTGCCGAAAGATCATTTCGCACAGATGAATCGAGATAAGCATTGCACAGATCGAGCGAAGCCATTATCAGATACGACGGACTTGTCGAGCCGAAAAGTTCGAGCGCGACCTTTGCACAATCGACAAAGCTGTCGGGTGCAGACCTGCCGATATGCAGATATGCGCCTCCGGTCAGAACAGGCAGAGTCTTATGCGCTGAATCACAGCATATGTCTGCTCCCATATCGAGCGGATGCAGAGATTCAGGCAGAAAGCGCAGATATGCGCCGTGCGCATTGTCTACCGCAAGCAAAACTCCGTGACGGTGACATACCTTTGCAAGGGCTTTTATGTCGAGCATTCCTCCGAGATAATTCGGCGAGGTGACATAGACTGCCGCAGGCTTTTTTGCCATTCCAGACAATTTCTCATCGAGCATATCGGCTGTAATTTCACAGCCGCAGATCGAATCTGCTCTCTCTGAGCATATCCATTCTATGTCGAAGCCGATCAGCCCTGCCGCGTAGATAAAAGATTTGTGAACATTTCTCGCCGCAAGTATCAGCGGCTTTGTGCTTGTCGAGCAGACAAGATAAAGCATAGCGCGAATGCACTGGCTCGATCCCTCGGTCGAAAAAAATGTCGCCTTAGAGCCGAAAAGCTCGGACGCATTCGCTTCGCTCTCTGCGATTATCCCATCAGCCTCGTAAAGCGAATCCGCGCCCTTTATTTCGGTTATGTCAAGCTCCTCACAGCCCAAAAATCGCCGTCCGTGATGCCCCGGCATATGAAAGCGCACAGTTCCCGACTTCGAATATTCGGTCAAAAAATCATGTATCGGCGTTTTCATCAGCCGACTCCGCGTCCTCGTCCTCAACGATCTTCATCATTATAGCGCATTCTATGCGCTTTTTGAACAGCTCGCAGCCTGCCTTGTAGACTCCGCGAATGCTTCCGGTCGCGTGATATGCATTTGCCGCACAGCCGCCAGAACAGTAGAGCTTTGCCCAGCAGTCGGCGCATTCGGGACGCGCATATACGTTGCAGGAACGAAACTCCTCGCGCAGTCCGTTGTTCGAAACACCGTTCCAAACATCGCCGAGCTTGAACTTCTCGTCTCCGACGAACTGATGGCAAGGATATAGATCGCCCCACGGGGTTACAGCCATGTACTCTGTTCCCGAGCCACAGCCCGAAATGCGCTTGTATATGCAGGGACCGCCGGTCAGATCGAGCATATAATGATAGAAGGTGATCGGCTTTCCGTCACGGCGACGGCGGATCATGTCCTTCGCAAGTATCTCGTAATGCTCCTTTACGACTTCGAGATCCTCCTCGGTGAGAGCGGCGGGATCGTTCGGCGCACAGACAACAGGCTCCATACTCAGCTCGCTGAAGCCGAGATCAGCCATGTGGAAAACGTCCTTCGTGAAGTCGGGATTTGCGTGCGTGAACGTGCCGCGCATATAGTAGTCCTTCCCTCCGCGAGCCTCGACCAGCTTCTTGAATCTCGGCACGATACGGTCATACGAACCGTTTCCGGCATAATCGACACGTGTGCGGTCATTGATCTCCTTGCGTCCGTCGAGCGAAAGCACGACATTCGAGCATTCGCGATTTGCGAAATCGATCACATCGTCATCTATAAGCATTCCGTTTGTAGTCAGCGTGAATCTGAAATTCTTGCCGCGTTCCTTTTCGACACTGCGTGCATACGCGACAAGCTGCTTTACG
>CAZRVL010000073.1:0-6106 GCA_964603455.1 uncultured Lachnospiraceae bacterium | reverse complement strand
TCAAGATTTGTACGTGTGCCCGAATTGTCCATAAGGAAATCGAGAGCCTGCTTTCCGACCTCGAAGCTCATGAGGGCGCGTTCGCCGTGATATTTTCCCTGGCTCGCAAAGCAATAGGCGCAGTTGAGGTTGCAGGTGTGCGCGACGTGCAGACACAATGCCTTGATGACGTTTCCCGAACGCTCCTTGAAGGTTCCGGCGATCTCAGAAAAATTATCCGGGCTGAACAGCTTGCCAGCATCAATAAGTGCCTGAATATCCTCTACACACTCTTCAAGCTCGGACATCGGAACATCGGGATATTTTGCGTGAACGTCCGCGAGCAACGCAGAACGTTCGGTCTTATCGAACCCGGCGATAAGGTAGTAAGCCACATCGTCAACGACATGAATCGAACAGGAACATGAATCGAGAACTATGTTGTAGCCGTTTAATTTGTATTGATGAACCATAAAAAACTCCTTTAATACGAAAACAGCCGCCTAAAAGGCGGCAGCTCTCATCGATTTTTACAAAAATAATTACTTATTCTTGTTTTCGCACTTCTGGTTAGCGACACCGCAGCTGGTCTTGCAAGCAGACTGGCAGGAAGTCTGGCACTCACCGCATCCGCCCTTCTTCGCGCTCTTGCAGAGATCGCGAGTCTCAATGGTCTTGATTCTAGCCATTATAGAACATCTCCGTTTCTGTGATTATTCGGTGAAGTCCGAAACTCGGACAACAAATTCCTATATAGTATTATATCACAAAAGTCCCTAAATGTCAAGTAGGAATACAAAAAAATCAAAAAAATTTTAAAAGTACTTGACAAGCGGAGAAAAATATGGTATAATATTTAGGTACAGGGGTATCGCCAAGTCGGTAAGGCACAGGACTTTGACTCCTGCATTCGACGGTTCGAGTCCAGCTATCCCTGCCAAATCCCACGCATCTGCGTGGGATTTTTATTTATTTGCTTCTTAACTAAAAAATAGAAACTGTTGTTACGCTTACACTTTTCAAATGTTTTCCGCACCAAAAATCGACCTACAGAGCATTAAAGCCCCGTAGGTCATTTCTTATTTCGTAAGTCTCTTGAACAGATCGTTCATCAGCGCATCGCGGTTTATGTGCGAGACATACCGCATGAAATGCCTGCCCTCATCGAACGCATATCTGTCATCGTATTCGGGTATCGGCGAATGCTTGAGCTCGGACATCGTAAAGTTCTCTCCGCGGTCTACAAGCCACGCGATAGTCGTAACGTCCCAGATAACTCTGCTCCAAACGCGCCCAGAAGCATACGATTCCGCCTCGGCAATAGTGTTCCTTGCAAGGTAGTCGGCGAGCGGATTCTTGTCCATCAGCCAGTATTCAAGCTCGGGCTTTGTCGTGTAGAACGAGCTGACGACCCCCATGCAGGGCAGCTGCACGACCGCCGCACCGCAACCGAATATCACTCGCGCCGCCGCTACGTCCTGGAACATATTGAACTCACGTGTGTTCCGCCAGTTGTGCGCGTGTCCTCCGAGCCAGACGATGACGATCTTGTCGATTATGTCGGGCGCGGCGATCACAGCCGATGCTACATTCGTGATCGCGCCTATTGCCGCAACATACAGCGGCTTTTCGTGCGAATATCCACGCGCACGCTCGATAAGATCGCGCATTGCCTCGGATTCGACCGGTGTCTTCTCGTCACGAAGATATTCGATCGAGCCGCGGAAGGTCACGGATCTCAGATCCTCACGCCCCGCAAGCGAAACGATCTTCAGGATCTCGTCATAGCTCTTCTCCATTCCGTCACGCGGACCTGACGACCGGCCGTTGTGAAAAGGCGCAGCGTATAATGCCTTCAAGTTCACTCTGTCGGGCGACTTTATGGCGTATGCTATCGCAAACTGATCATCGATCTCATTGTATGCGTCGGTGTCGAGCACCATGTCGATGACCCCTTCGGGTCTTTCGAGCATTTTTACCATTTCAATATCGTTCATTTATATAACTTCCTTTCGAAAAATATTTTCGTATCGAACAAGTTTATTATACACCATATGTCAAAATAAAACTATTATATTTTCGATAATTTTTTGTATGAATCGGCTTTACAGATCAAACAAAATGTGGTATAATGATATTTAAAGAAAGGAGCCGTGATAAATGATACCAGAAGCAGAGCTTATGACGATAAACCGCCATGCGCGGACAGACGGTATGACAGTTGCGGAAAATTCACACAAATGGCACGAATTTGTCTACTATATCAGCTGCGAGGGCGAACTCGTCTTAAACAACAAAACACATAAGATAAAGCCCGGACGCTTCGTTACCATCCCGCCGAATGTCCTCCACAGCGAAAAGCACACCGCCAATGGAATCGTATTTTTCTGTATATTCAAGACGAACGCGCATTTTGAGAGCGAAATATTCACCGACACACCCGACCGCACAATACTCAAAATATGCGAAGCGATCTATGCCGAGCAGCAAAGACCGACTCCAGAAAGCCGCGATCTGCAAAGCCTTTTGATGAAAGAGCTGCTGCTTCGTATCGGTCGGTGGAACAGCAAAGATACTCCGATCCGCGACCTCGAATACGCCGCGAACCGAATAAAAATGAACTTCAGCGAAAACATAAAAATAGCCGATATAGCCGCTGAGATCGGCTACGGCTATGATTATTTTCAGCACATCTTCAAGGAAAGATTCGGCTGTTCTCCCAAAAAATACCAGATGAACTGCCGGATAGATGAGGCAAAAAAGCTCCTGCGATCGGGCGAATACAACTGCACCGAGATAGCATATCTCTGCGGATTTTCGGATTCCGCACAGTTCTCGTCTATCTTCAAAAGGCACACCGGCATCTCCCCGAAGAGTTGGACTGAGACTTGATTTTTTGTACAAAAAAGCTTCGAAGAATAAATCTCCGAAGCTTTTTTATTATTTCTTGAAGAGTCCCTTAAGCTTCGATACCGCCGACTTTACGTCATCCGCATCGAGCTTGCCGTCTCCGTCCGAATCGACCAGCTTTTTAACATCGTCGATATTGATCTTTGCCTTTACTCCCTCAACGATAGCCTTCACCTTGTCATCCGGAAGATCGACTCCTATGAGCTTTTCAACGACCTTTATAGGGTTGGACTTGAACTCGGTGAGGAGCGACTTGTCCTCGGTTATTTTTTTGACGATCTCTTCGATCTTTGCTTTGATGTCCATGATGTTCCTCCAAAAATTATTATGTATCAATTATACCACATTCGGCTGAAAAAATCAAGTCTTTTCACAAAACGAACACAAAATATTCATCTGTGCTCCATCAAATGTGTGTCCTGACCCACTCACCCGGCGGCATTCCGACCTCGCGCTTGAATGCTCGTGAGAAGCTGTCGGCATCGACAAAGCCCACCGCACGTGCTGCGTCCGCGACCGTCAGGTATTCGCCCGAAGCCCCGTCCGAACAGAGCAATTCCTTTGCCTGTCCTATCCGAACGCTCATTATGTAGCGGCTCGGCGAGACTAAAAATACTTCCTTGAAGAGCTTTCTGAAGGTGCTTTCGGAGAGCGATGCCGCCTCAGCCATCTGCAAGACCGTCAGCGAACAGTCGTCTATCCGCCTGCGCATAAATTCAAGTCCCGGCTGCAATTTCCGTCGCGTTTCGGCATCCGAGCCATCGAGCGCACGAGCCATCAGCGCAAGTATCTTGTAGGTATACGAACGGCAGGAGAACAAATGCGCCGAATCCTTGAACAGCCATTACTCCGCGCATTTTGAAAAGAGCGAATATAGATTCGAATGATTCTCGAAGCGCGCAACGAATATCTCATCGGTCGGAAATTCACCGATAGTGTCGAAATTTATGATTATGTACTCACCGAGCGGCTCGCCGACCGCTTCCGAGCGGTAGGTCAGACCCTTCGGAATGTAAACTATATCGTTCCTCGAAAATTCTATCTCGCGTTCTCCGAAAAAGCAGCGCATTTTCCCCGAGACCTTGTAAATGAGTGCATGATGTGAGCGCGAATAGAAAAAGCTCATCCCCTTGCGCGATTCAGCCGCCGTCACGCTCACTATGCTCGAAATGATAATATCCCCATTAAAAATACTCATACACACCTAAAGGAAAACACCCTATATGTAGGATGTTTTCCGAAAATATCAATAAATTTATCCGGCATTTATGCCCTGCTGATCGATGACCGACTGAGCCATCTTGCGTTGAGCCATGACGAGCTTGTAGTAAATGCCCTTGTTTTCGAGCAGCTCTGTGTGAGTGCCGAACTCAGCGACTCTGCCCTTGTCGAGAACGAGCAGCTTGTCGGCATTTCTGAGAGTCGAAAGACGGTGTGCGATAGCAAATACCGTGCGTCCCTCGGTCAATTTGTTCAGAGAATCCTGAATGAGCTTTTCGGTCTCGGTGTCGAGCGCAGCGGTAGCCTCATCGAGGATGAGTATGCGCGGATTGTGTATGACGGCACGTGCGATAGCTATGCGCTGACGCTCACCGCCCGAAAGCGAATAACCCTTTTCACCGACTATCGTGTTGTAGCCCTGCGGCAGATTTAGAATGAAATCATGCGCATTTGCGATCCTTGCGGCGGCTATGACCTGTTCATCGGTCGCGTGCGGCATGGCATAGCGTATGTTGTCGCGGATAGTTCCCGAGAACAGGAAGGTCTCCTGAAGAACTATACCGATCTGCGAACGCAGCGCATTCTGCGAGATGTCCTTGAGGTTTACGTTGTCGATCTCGATAGCACCCTCGTTGACATCGTAAAGACGCATAAGAAGGTTTATCAGAGTCGTCTTTCCCGAACCCGAATGACCGACTATACCGATCATCTCACCGGGATTTACGTGGAACGAAACGTTTTCAAGCACCGGATTGTAGCTCTCGTAGCCGAAGGTCACGTTCTTGACATCGACCTCGCCCTCGATACGTATATCGAGCGGAAGGCTTATATCCTGAACCTCGGGATTCTCCTCGATGATCTCGAATATCTTCGAAAGGCTCGTAAGGAAGTTCGAGATGTTTCTCGGAATGAAGGTTATGTACATCAGCGGCGAATAGATTATGTTCGCATACGAATTGATCTGATGGAGCGTACCGACCTGCATAGTTCCCTTGAACAGGCATATGTTTCCGTAAAGAAGTATGAAGTAGCTTCCGAGCTTTATCGCGAAGCCGAGCAGCGGGAATATCGTGTCGAATATCTTCGCGTTCGACTCATTCTGTTCGGCGTGAGCGACAGACGATGCCTTGAAGCGTTCGATCTCGCTCTTTTCGCGTCCGAAGCACTTTACGACACGGATACCGTTCAAAATATCCTGCAAAAGGTGGTTGGTTCTCTGACCGAGCACCCAAAGTCTGCGGTTTCTGAGCTGGACATATGCCCAGAACTTCGAGATCAGGAACACGACAAAGGGTATCGGCACGAATACGAACAATGCCATCAGCGGACTTATAACGAGCATGACGATAAGTCCGGTCAGGAACGAGAATACCTGGATGAACAGATTCGGCAGCTGGTTTACCACGAAATCCTGCGCAACGTTGACATCTCCGTTGATACGACCCATAAGGTCGCCGGTCGATTTGCGCTGAATACTCGACAATGAGAGAGACTGTATCTTCTCATAGAGCAACGCACGCATCATCAGCGTGAAACGGTTACCGGTGATAGCCGACAGTCTGCTCTGCAAAACGCTTAGAGCGCGGTGGAAGAGGTCGAGCGAGATGATAGCGACAACTATGAGCGCGAACTGCGTCATCTGGCTCTGATCGCCGTGAGCCGCCTCGTTCAAAATGTAGTTGTTGAGCGCGAGCTTTTGGATCTGCGGAACAACGAACTGGAATATGACCGTGAATATCGCCACGATGAACGGGAAGCACATCATAAGTCTGAGACCCTTGGTCATCGCAAAGAGCTTCTTGTAGACCTCCATGTGGTCGAGACAGTATGGGCATATGTTCGTTCCGCGCACGAAGGGTCGTCCGCACTTGGGACAGAATCTTTCGCGCTCGGAGTTCGTGATCGGTTCGTCCTTCGAGGTGTCCTCGGCGAGTATCTCACACGCCTTTACGAGCACCGCATATCGCGGCAGATGTCTGCCCGAAACGAATTGGCA
>CAZRVL010000072.1:0-10012 GCA_964603455.1 uncultured Lachnospiraceae bacterium | reverse complement strand
GACTGGGCGCAAGCCGGACAGACGCTCTCCAACGGCCTCATTGGCGTGTTCAGTGGGTTGAGCAGCACCATTAAAAATGTGGATTGGCAGAAAATCGGAAACGATGTTGCTACATTCATTGCAAATATTGACTGGTCTGGTGTTTTCACCGCCCTCTCTGACGGTATCGGTGCAGCCTGTGGAGGGCTGGCCGCATTCCTGTGGGGCCTGATTGAAGACGCATGGAACAGCGTAGTTGACTGGTGGAATGAGACAGCCTACGAAGATGGGCAGTTTACCATCGAAGGTCTGCTTAACGGTATATGGGATGCTGTTTGCAACATCGGAACATGGATTAAGGATAATATCTTCCAGCCTTTTATCGACGGGTTCAAGTCTGCATTTGGCATTGCATCTCCGTCTACAGTTATGGCCGAACAGGGCGGCTTTATCATCGCCGGACTGCTTCAGGGCATTACAGAAGGATGGGATGGCATTACCGAATTCTTCAGCACTGCGGTATCCTCCATCACCGAATGGCTGAGTTCCGGGTGGAGCACTATTAAATCCAACGCTTCTACGGCGTGGAGTTCTATCAAAACCACTGTCACAGATGCTTGGTCTGGGATCAAGTCGAATACGGCGAATGCCTACACAAGCGTTAAGGATGGCGTAACGTCCACATGGAGCAGTATCAAATCCGGGGCAACAAGTTCCTGGTCTACGGTTAAATCCTCCGTCACTTCTGCATGGAGCAGTATCAAGTCTAGTACATCTTCTGTCAGCGCATCGGTTCAGTCCAGTACATCTTCTGCTTTTACGAAGGTTAAGGACTATATTACCAGCAAAATGACGGACGCTGGAAAGAATGCAGAAAAGACATGGGGCGAAATCAAGTCTACCACAACTACCGTGGGGGCTAATATCACCTCTGATGTATCCTCTGCATGGAGCAAGATCCAGAATTATGTCAAGACAAACCTCAACAGCACAAAGGCCACTACTACATCCACATGGAATGCGATGAAATCCACGATTACCAGTGCTACCAACAACATGAGCAGCGCCGTGTCGTCTAAGTTCTCTGCTATCCATTCTACGATCCAGAGTAAGGTGAATAGTGCCAAATCTGCTATCACTTCCGGTTTTGAGAGTGCTCGCAGTGCGATGGTTTCTAAAATGACCAGTGCCATGAACACAATCAAAGGCCAGGGGTGGTACAGCGTCGGCACAAATATCTGCTCTGGTATTCAGAGTGGTCTTAACGCCGGATGGAGTTGGCTGAGCAACACAGTCAGCAATTTGGCACGGCGATTGCTCAATTCTGCTAAAAGCGCATTGGGCATCCATTCCCCATCCCGTGTATTCCGCGATGCAGTTGGTTTGAACATCGGCTACGGTATTGGTGAAGGTATTGAGAATTCTGAGGGATCTGTTCTGGGGTCTGTGTGCTCCGTTGCAGACGCTATCAAAGATGAATTTAATGCCAATGAGTACACCATGGGCGGCGTTGTATCTAATTCGGAAATCGATGGTACCCTAACCAACTTCTCCGATAAAATCGCTAACAGCTTTACTGCCCTCATGGATCGGCTCCAGGCCATTGCGGATAGCACCGCTTTCCAAATCCCGGCAGCGGCTACAAGCATGATTCCGTACAAATCTGCGGTTGCGGGTAGCACATCCCGTGATACAGATGAAAGCGGCGATATCAGTTCTGTTGTGATCCAGGCCGTTGCAAATGCTACGGCGGCTATTGTGGCGGCAATTCAGGAGTATGCAGGTGCTGATATCAGTTTGGATGGCGATAAAATCACTGAATCCGTGATTTCCGGCATTAACCGCAAAACCCGGATGAACGGCAAATCCCCGCTGCTACTGTAACGGGAGGTGCAAGTTTGAAACCTATCTTCAAGATGGCCAACGGCCACGATTATACATATTGGCTTTCCGATGAAGGACTGAAGCCGTCCAGAAACGATCTGGATGCTGAAGGGTCTGGGCGCAACCTTCTGGATATCCTGATGTATCGTGACCGGCTAGGCTCTAAAAAAAAGTGGACGGTCACATTCAATCGAATGGATGAAATCATAGCCGCCCAACTGCTTACCGATATGTACCCTGAATATGTCCGAATCACCACCCTAGATCCGAAAGAAAACCGCTACATTGAGCGGGAATACTATACGGCTACGGTAAATGAGGGAATTCAGCGGTACCGCGGGGGCAGGACCGTCTATGATGGTATCACATTTAACATTACTGAGAGGTGATTTTCTATGCGGCAAAGAAGTGAATTGTGGGCTAAACTGGCCGCACGGGGACGCTTCACGATGAATACGGTGGCAATCATTGGCGATGTGACTTACACCGCCATTTCTGCCCCGACAATCGAACGGGCACTATTTTCTGATACGCTGTCCGTGGGAAATTGTATTTCGGCATCTCTACGCTTCTCTGTCAGGACGGAAAATGTGATTCCTACGGCGGCGCCCGTGATAATCCGGGCTTGTATTTCGGAAGGTTCTGAAACAAGTGAATGGCTTGATTTTGGCACGTTTTATATTGATAAGCGTGAGACTAACGGCTATCTAACTTCCTTGGAATGCTACGATTCCATGCTGAAAGCAAACCAGAAATATGTTGATTCCAGCAGACCCGATGACCGCATGGATTGGCCTAAGTCCATGCTGACCTGTGTACGGGAAATCGCTCAGCGTATCGGTGTGGAGATTGATCCACGGACAGTCATTAACACCGCTGAGGCATTTCAAGTAGCATACCCTAACGATATGACCATGCTTCAGGTTTTGGGGCATATCGGCGCAGCGCACGGCGGCAACTGGGTGATTACGCTGGAAAACAAGCTCCGGCTGATTCCTTTAGTGTCACCCCCTGCTGAATCTTTTGATATCATCGATTACTACTACAACAGCATTTACACTGATGACGGCTATCGCCTTGTGTGGAAACATTGTGACACAGATGAAGAGCTGAACCATCCTGCGGGTGGCGATCTTATCAATGTGCCCGTGGTTATCGATAAAATCACCACCGGCAATACCGTGACAATAAGCCGGGTCACAATTACCCGTGATGAAGATCTGGGGTACTCTCTAGGCGATGATACGGGCGCAGAATTGCGAATCAGCGAAAACCCCTATGCAAATCAAGCTGTGTGCGATAGCCTTTACGCTGCACTCCGGGGGATCACATATGCCCCATTTGTGGCATCCAAATCCTGCTTTGATCCCTGTACGGAGTTGGGAGATTGGGTGCTCATTGGCGATCAGGTGCGTAGTGTCCTGTGTTCCCAGACAATGGTGTTCTCTACCGATTTCAGGGCGAACATCTCTGCCCCCAGCAAGGATGAAGCCAGTAGCGAATATCCGTATCTGACGGAGGTTGAAAGGCTACACCTTGCGGATGAAAAGCTCCAAAAATACATCGACACCGCAAAGGATGAAATTGATTCTCGAATCCTTCAGACCCGCACATCGATCCTGTTAGAAGTGGCGGGTACTTATGCTACTCAGGATAAGGTTAGCAGCGATTTAACCGTTCTTGCCGATGAAATTGCGGCAGAAGTTAAACGATCCACGACTACTGATGAAAGCTTTAGCGGACGCCTTTCTGTCACAGAAAGTGCGATTACTTCTGAAGTTACCCGTGCCCAAGGAAGAGAAGATGCACTGTCCAGCCAGATTCAGCAGACCGCTAGTAAAATTGAGCTTAAAGTATCTAAGGGTGATATTTCCAGTCAGATTTCCGTTGAAACGGGTACCGTCACCATCGGATCGAATCGACTAGTTATCGAAAGCGATAATTTCAAACTTTCCAAAAAGGGTAAGGTTACAGCTAACGGATCAATCACGTCGGAAGGTACGCATTACAGCACAAAACTGGATGATGGCGGTATCACCATGTATAGCGGAGGCTCTAAGGCTGGCCATTTGCGTTGCGACGAATACGCATGGGGCGATGACGAATTTGGCCAGGTAGTGGCTCTCCAAACAGACCTTGACGGATTAACCATCGGCTCTAGCTACGAATATAGTTTCGTGTACAATAACGGACTGAATACCTGGGGCTACAACGAGCGATTCTATATTGGGGACGATCTTCACGTTGACGGAATGATCCACACTTCCAACACGGTTCAATTTTATGGTGATCCGACGTGGGATAATCACTGGGGCGCGCACATTAGCGGTACTTATAGTAGCCAGGGCGCAGAAGGTGTATATGTCGAGGGCTATTTATGGGTCACGGAGTATTTGCGCGTAGTCGGTACTAAAACAAGAGTTGTGGACACAGAAACCTATGGTATGGTGTGTCTCAACGCTATGGAAAGCACAGATGCTGTCTTTTCTGATTTTGGCTCCGGCACATTGGACGATACTGGCGTTGCTTTTATCTATTTCGATCAGGTATTCATCGAAACGGTTGACCTGTTGCATGATTACTATGTATTTACCACCCCAACCAGCGAAAAACAGATTGATTATGTGGAAAAGCAAAGTGACTATTTCATTGTCCACGGTATCCCCGGCGCATCCTTCGATTGGATTGTATACGCATATCAGCGGGGGTACACCACAGAACGCCTAGAAACCGATTCTACTGTTGAGGTAGGCAAGGACAAGGCAGACACATCCGCTTTCCGTGGGGACAATAAGGGTGCAATTGCATCGGAAAATTATATGGCAGAATTTAAGGACACATACGATGAACAGGCTGCGGCCTATTTGGAGAACTACGAACAGGAGGTTACTGACTATGACAACTAAAATTACCAGCTTTACCGCCCACCAGACGGCTGAGGGAATGCGTGTCACCTTCACCTATAGCGTTATCGATGATAACGGCAATTTGGTGAAGTCCAATCAGCGGGCTACACTCATTGTTATGAGTGCGGATATTGAAGCGGCTATTGCCAATATCAATACATGGTTGCTGACCAAAGTGCCCGTGTAAAGGAGATTTCCATGAAGATTACACTGACCAATCTTGAGGCCGTCCACCGTCTGGGCGGCCTCAAAGAGCTGGAAAAGCTCAGTAACCCCGTCCCAGCAGCGGTTGGGTATCGCATTGTCCAGAATATTCATGCGCTAAGCGAAGCACTGAAGCCCTATCAGGAAATCCGGGATAAGACAATCAGGAAGTATGCCCCCGCGGGAAAGACCGTTATCAATCGAGATGCTGACCCTGAAGCGTTTGCCGCTTGTACGGCTGAGCTGGCGCAAATTGACCGCCTGACAATTGACGTTGAGATCGGAACATTCCCTCTGGATGCAATCGCGGAGGGGCGGTTCCCGCTCAACGTCTTTTTTACGCTCGATTTTATGATCGATAAAAATTCTGTTAAAGGGGTGTGATCCATGGCCAAGAAAAGAATCTGCGATTTCCCCACGCTCGTTGATGCTGAGGATGAAGACCTGATTCTGATTTCTTCTCAGGAGGAAACCTACAACATCAAAGTGCGAACACTGAAAAACGCCACTGAAAAGCTGGCCAGTGATGCCGTAGACAAGGCCCAAAAGGCTCACGAAAAAGCCAATGCTGCTTCTATTGCTGCGAGCAATGCCGAAAGCGACGCCGAATCTGCTCGGCTGAAAGTAAGTGACGTGCAAAAATTGTGTGACGCTTTGGGGGATAGCCTTGCAGAAAAGGTAGACGGTGCATATGTCGAAAACGGATATCTGTACCTCACCTCTGATGATATCGTAGTTGCCGGTCCTCTGGGTCCGTTCTCTGGAACAGGTGGCGGCGGTACAGGTGGCGGGAGCAGCGGTTATCTAGTATCGCTGAAAAACCTGCTGGAAAGCCGTGTATTGACCGCATCCGGTGGCAGCCCTATCCTTCTGAAATTCCAGTATTCGTCTGCTGATGAAGACGGGAATGATGATGGAGATGGTGTTGGTGCGTTGACTGTGAACGGTTCCCGTGTTGCTACGGTAAGTATCCCCCAGGGTGAGGGAACGCTGGACGTATCCAGCTACCTTGTGTCGGGGGCTAACACTGTGAAGCTGAAGGTTGAAAACTCTGAGGGTCTGTCCCGCACACTGAGCTACACGATTACTGTTGTGTCGCTGACGATGGGGACAACCTTCGATAGTATGGCAACCTATAGCGGCCCGGTTGTGTTTAATTACACCGTCACTGGTAGCGGCACCAAAACTGTCCATTTCCTCATTGACGGGAGGGAAATTGGAACAGAAGATGTGGCCAGTTCCGGCAGAAGCCGAAGCTATCCAATTCCTGAACAGTCTGATGGAGCGCACATCCTGACGGCATACGCTGAGATTGCAGTGGATGGCGTGACCGTTCGCAGTAATACATTAACAGTTGGCATGATGTGGGTTTCCAACTACATGAGCGATCCTGCGATCATGTCCACATTTACCCAGGATAGTGCTGTGCAGGGTGAGAACATCAAAATTCCCTACATGGCCTACGATCCGCAGTCTGAAACCACAACCGTTACATACACGGTGCTGAATCCTGACGGGTCTACATTCTCCACCAAGGATCTGACTGTTGATAGAACAGTGCAGGAGTGGGTGGTTCAGAATTACCCTGTTGGCAATGTCACCTTCTACATCTCCTGTGGCACTGCAAATGTCAATTTCACAGTGGCCGTTACGGAAAGCGATGTGGATATCAAGCCAATTACTGATTCCCTGGCATTCCTGTTTGATCCCACAGGGCGTAGCAATCTGGAAGACAACCCCGCCACATGGACGGATGGAACGGTAGCCGCCACGTTCAATGGTGTTGGGTTTACTGGCGCCGATGGCTGGCTGAACGATGATGACGGCGCATCGCTGTTGCGTATCCTCCCCGGGGGTGAAGTATCCATCCCCTTTAAGCTGTTTGAAAGCGATGCCCGAAATGCAGGTGCTACCATTGAAGTGGAAATGGCTACACACAATGTCAGAGATTATGACACGGTGGTTATGTCCTGTACTTCTGATAACCGGGGCTTTAAGATCGCATCGCAGTATGCACAGATTAAGTCTGAGCAGTCTGAAGTGTCCATGCAGTTTAAGGAGGATAAAAAGGTTCGTGTATCCTTTATCATTGAGCCTAAAAACCTCCACCGCCTGATTTATGTTTTCGTGGACGGGATCATGTGCGGTGCAGTTCAGTACCCGGAAAACGATAACTTTGCTCAAAGCCCTGCTGTTGGTATTACTATCGGTGCCGAATCCTCCGGCATTGACCTGTATAAGATCCGACTGTACAGCAAGGGCCTGACCCGCCATGAGGTGCTGGATAACTATATTGCAGACCGCCCCCTTTTATCGGATCGGGTGAATGCGGCGCAAAGAAATGACGTGTTTGATCTGTCGGAGAATATCGTCATCTCTAAGCTGCCCACCACGCTCCCCTATATGGTCATCAAATGCGCTGAGTTGCCTCAGTACAAAGGGGATAAAAAGACCTGTCAGATTGAATTTGTCAATCCAGCAGATACAGCCCGCAGCTTTACGGCTGCTAGTGCTGAGATCGATGTTCAGGGCACTTCCAGTGCAGGCTACAAGAAGAAAAACTGGAAAATCAAGCTCAAGAACGGGATCACATACACCATCGCCAACGAAGAATCGAAAACCTATAAGCTCCGGGAAGATTCCATTCCTGCAACTGTGTTCTGTATGAAAGCAGATGTCGCATCCTCTGAGGGTGCCAACAACGTGGAGCTGGTACGGCTCTATAACGATACAGTTCCGCACAAAACGCCCGCCCAGGATACAGATGCCCGTGTCCGTGTCGGAATCGATGGCGTTCCCTGCATCATCTTCTGGACAAACACCTCCACCAACGAAACCCGCTTCTGGGGAAAATACAACTTCAACTTTGATAAGGGCGCAGAGGAGGTCTACGGGCTTCATAGCGGGTGCGAATCCTGGGAAGTTCGGAACAACACATCCAATCGAGTGCTGTTTAAGTCCGCTGATTTCAGCGGCACCGGATGGCAAGATGACTTTGAGGCCCGATACCCTGACGGCAATACCGATTGCACAAAGCTGAAAGCCCTGTGTGAGTGGGTGGTTTCTACGGATCGTGGCGCAGTAAGCACCGTATCCGCAAAGACAGCACGGCTCAATAAATTCAAAACTGAATTTGAGGATCACTTCATTAAGGCACCCATGCTGTTTTACTATGTGTTTACCGAAACATTCCTCATGGTTGACAGTCGTGCCAAAAACTTCTTCCCTACAACTTTCGATGGGGTGCATTGGTTCCCATTCCCCTATGACTTTGATACAGCCCTGGGGATCAACAACGAAGGTCAGTTGGTATTCGATTATGACCTTGAGGATACAGATATGGTAAGTGGCGATGTGGTATTCAATGGGCAGGATAGCGTTTTGTGGTGCAACATTCGCGATGCTTTCCCCGATGAAATCAAGGAGATGTACAACTCTCTCCGCAGCACTACCGGCACAGAATTTGACAGCGCCAAAATTATTGAGCGGTTTACAAATCATCAATTGATTTGGCCTGAAGCGATCTGGAACGAAGATGCCTGGGAGAAATATCTTGAGCCTCTGGAAAACGACAACAACAGCTCTTACCTTACAATGTTGCAGGGCGATAAAAGCTCCCAGCGTGAGTGGTGGCTGTTCAACGGTTTCCGCTACCGGGATAGCAAGTATCAATGCGGCGATGCCCAGAAAAACTACATTACCCTCCGCTGCTATGCTGTCGGAGATATTGTAGTAACCCCTTACAGCCACATTTACCCCAGAATCAAGTATGGTAGCTACACAGTCACGGAGAGGGGCAAACGGAATGTACCTACCACTCTGGTATGCCCGCTGGATACTATGTCCGATACGGAAGTGTACATCTACAGTGCTGACCGGCTGGCCTCTATCGGGGATCTCTCTGCAATGCAAGTAGGCTATGCGGATTTCAGCATGGCCACGAAGCTTCAGACCCTGAAACTGGGTGACGGTGCTGAAGGGTATCAAAATACCCGCCTTACTGAATTGTATATCGGCAACAATGAGCTGCTGACCACGTTGGATGTGCGGAATTGTGCAAGTCTGGCCATGACGGTAGATCTTTCTGGATGTGTCGGTATTGAAACAATTCGGGCGAAAGGCACCGCTGCTACTGGCTTCACACTCCCGGTAGGTGCTAAGCTGAAGACCTTGGAGCTACCTAACACCATCACAAACCTGACCCTCCGGGATCTTGCACTGTTCACCACTCTGGATATGGATGGCTATAATGAGCTGACAACTCTGAGAGTGGAGAATACGCCCAATGTTCCTTTGGAGCGCATCATCAACGGTGCGGCTAAGCTGAACCGTGTACGACTGATCGGGATGGAATGGAACGCTGAGAGCGAAGCAACTCTGCAATCCACAATTACCAGGTTGAAAGGCTGTATCGGTATGGATGCTTCTGGCGGCAACACAGAGGCCGCAGTTGTAACTGGGCGGGTATATGTGCCCTCCGTGTCCGCAGATTTGTTGACGGAAATCAACGATGCTTTCCCGCAGTTGATTGTTGTCGCAAACGGAGTACCACAGTATATTGTGCGATATCTGGATTGGAACAACAACATCTTGTATCGTGCCGTGGTTTCCGAAGGTGCAAACGCGGTCAATGCGGTAACAGCAGGGTATATTAGTGCTCCTACCCGTGAGGGTACGGAGAGCACCGGCTACTCGTTTAAGGACTTCGGTACGTTGCCCACCAACATCCACAGCAATGTAACTGTTATCGCCCAGTATGTGACCACATATCGGGTACGCTTTATGAACGGCGACGCTGTATACAATGTGCAGTGGATCGTTGCGGGCGGTAGCGCAACTACTCCTTCTGGTACGCCCACAAAGTCCAGCACTGCTCAATACAGCTATACATTCAGTCGGTGGAGCGGCAGCTATACCAACGTCACCGCCCCCGTTGACGTGACAGCCGTTTTCACCTCCACAGTGAGAAAATATACAGTTTCTTTCTACTGCGGCTCCACACTGCTTCAGACTGTCACAGAGGTTCCCTATGGCGGCAC
>CAZRVL010000071.1:0-10153 GCA_964603455.1 uncultured Lachnospiraceae bacterium | reverse complement strand
ATCTCCTTACCGGAGTTCGCACACCGAAGTCTGCCGATCCGTGGGCATAATATAAAGAGTATAACGGTGAATCTTATCGGAAAATGGAAGCTTAAAGGTATAAATATGCCGACAATGCTTATGTTTACATTGACAAGGAATTGACGCGAGCCTCCAAGCGAACAATCGAAACTTTGGGTGAGAAGGATATATACCATATCTTTACACCACTTATGCCAAACACAAGCACGCGAATTATTCTGAAAAAGCCGAAAACCATCAAAAAGACTTGCATCGATCAAAATGGTTCTTGCCAAAGCTTTGGCTTTGTTGTAGGGAAGAGGATGAGCGATATACATTTTTAAAAAGAAAAAGCCGTTGCGAACGATACATAGTCCGCAACGGCGATATGGCGTTCCCGAGGTGATTCGAACACCCGACCTACCGCTTAGGAGGCGGTCGCTCTATCCTGCTGAGCTACGGAAACTTATTATTTGTAATCACTTTAGTTGAGCTTGAACTCTTTACATATGTTATATTATACCATGTTTTTCTTGATTTGTCAAGAGGTTTTTTAATAAAATCGAATTTACTTTTGACGGATATGAAATTAAAAACGCTTTGTACTGCGTGCGTATGAAAATTCGATTTGAACATTTAAAATATCTCGCTTCGGTCTTTTTAGAGCTGAAGCGAGATATTTTGGCGATCATGGATTTTTTATATCGGATATTTGAAGATTTCAATTACCGTTTGTCGGGTCATTTCACTTTCAATATCTTTAGTATTCCTTTGAGTATGGGGGTGAAGTTTATCAGAAGTATCAGGAAGACACCGATTATCTGTATGACAAGCCAGCCTTCAAGCTCGAATATCATGAATATCGTTTGTATACCGATTATTATCGTATTTACAGTAAGCTTTTTTTCATGGATATTGAACCAGATATAATGTCTTGTGTTGAATACGCGGAGGATAAAGACAACGACATACGCTATCAATGTTGCGAGAGCTGCACCGTTCGCTCCCATTGTCGGTATCATTATGAGGTTCAGTATTATATTCGTTGCTGCGCCGGCGGCTGAGGTTATGAAGGATTGGACGCTCTTTTTATCAACGAGGTAGACGCTTCCCATGAAGGTGACAAGGCTCGATGCGACCGTTGCCATTACGAGAAGCGGCATATATCTCCACGCTTCATAGTAATCGTCGCTGAACATTATCATAGATATAATCTTTGAGAAGGCTATTAGTCCTGCGGCTGCTATGAACATAAGTCCTTGGAAACTGTCGAATACGCTGTCGAAGAATGCGGCGTGTGCTCGTTTTGAGGCATGGTCTCTTTCGGTGACTGCCGAGAACTGCCATGCTTCGAGGAACATACTTGACAGCAGGATGAGTATAGTTGGGATCTTGAAGGCCACTCCGTAGAGTCCGTTTACATCATCGCCTATCATTGCGCTTATCATGAATCTGTCCGAGCTGTTGACTATCCACCAGAAGATCGTGGTCGGTATCAGCGGAAGACTGTATTGGAGCATATCGCGCATGAGCCAGTAATTAAAGTATCTCGGTCGTATCGCGTAGTCGAGTCGGACGAGTCTCAGGAGAAGAAGCGACACGATCACATCTGATATGACTGTGCTGAGGACATAGCCGATAACCGAGAGCTTAAAGACGACTAAGAATATGATATTTAAGATGACAACTATAGCCGTGCCGATTATGCCTTGTACCGCGAAGAGCGAGGTCATGCCGCGGGCGCGTACATACTGCGCGAAGAGCGAATGGACATTTGCCGCGAAGGTATATAATACTATCAGCCACATATATCCATCGAAGTATTCGAAGGAATTTAGCAGCGGGAATAGTATGAGTATGACAAGTGTGCCGAACAGTATCACTCCGAAGCCGGTTGACAGGACGCATTTTCGATTTAGAGTGGTATCCAAAGTATAGCGGAAGACCGTTTCGCAGATACCGAGTGCCATTATCGGCATGAGCAGATTTGCGCTTTGTGTGATTATATCCGCTGCCGAGTATTCTGCCAGAGAAAGGCATTCGGTATACAGGGGGACGAGCAGGAATACTATCAGCTTTGAGGCTATCGTTCCGAGTCCGATTATTGCTGTATTTGACAGCAGGCGTTTGTATTTTCGTTCCATTTTGAAGTCCGTTTCTGAGATATTTCCTTATGTTCCGAATATTTTATCGTGAAGGCTTTTATTTTAAAACAGCGGGGAGAGAAGTCTGAGGACGCTCATAGAGAGGGCATGACGGCGTTTTATTTTTTTATACTTTTCCTTTGTTATCTCTTCGCTGACACGCATTGTCTCGATGAAGTCGTTTTTCACATCTATGACTGCCGGGCTGTCGTATAGCATGGCGGCACATTCGAAATGCAGATAGAGACTGCGGTAGTCGAAATTTATCGATCCTATGACGGCTATCGAATCATCGCTGACACAGGTCTTTTGATGGATGAAGCCGGGGGTGTATTCATATATCCTGACTCCGCTTTCGAGCAGTACGCCGTAGAAGGAGCGTGTTGCGGTGAATACGTATTCCTTATCCGGTATGCCTGGGGTGATTATCCTCACATCTATTCCGGATTTTGCGGCGAAGCAGAGTGCAGTGATCAATTCGTTGTCCGGGATGAGGTAGGGGGTGGTTATATATATATAGTCCTTGGCTTTATTTATGAGGTTGAAATAGACCAGCTCGCCGACACATTCGCCATCGAGTGGAGTATATCAATAGGGCTGGCAGTAGCCTTCACCCTTTATATTTAACTGTTCCTTGGGAATGAAGCGTGATATATCCTTATCTATCGGCTTTGAGATATACCAGGTGTCGAGGAACATCATTGTGAAGCTTTTGACTGCATCGCCCTTTATCATGACGGCTGAGTCCTTCCAATGACCGTATTTATCGAAGAGGTTTATATATTCATCGGCGAGGTTTATTCCGCCGGTGAATGCGGTATGACCGTCAATCACGACTATCTTTCGGTGGTCGCGGTTATTTTGAATGACAGTCGCGAGCGGCATGAAGGGATTGAAGATCATGACCTTTATGCCAAGGCTTTCGAGTATCTTATCATAATTCTTCGGAAGAGTGGACATCGAACCCATGCCGTCCCAGATAAGTCTGATCTCAACGCCGTCCTTAGCTTTCGATATAAGGATCTTGAGTATGGTATCCCACATGAGACCTTCCTGGATTATGAAATATTCGAGAAAGATGAATTTCTTTGCATTCGAGAGCTCACGTATGAGCCATTCGAATTTCGTTTCGCCGCTCGGAAGGTAGTTAGAGTAGGTATTTGAATATACCGGAAATCCGACCTTGTTTGCAAGGTATGAAGCATGAGCGGCTTTTGTGCGCGACTGGGCACGCAGCTCCGCGGTTATGTTTTTGTCCTGAACCATGTAAGGTGCAACGGCTCTATGCGCGGCTGAGGCTTTTTTCTTGAATTTATGTGTCGAGGATTGCAGTGAAGCGGCGATATACATGAAACCACCGAAGAGAGGGAAGGAGAGTATCATTATCGACCATATAAGCTTGTATGCCGGGTTCTGGCGGCGGTTCACGACGAAGATGACTACCGCAAGGCTTATCAGGTTCAATACGACCTGTATCCAGATTGCGGACGAGCCGAGAAGCACCAATGCGACTATGAAGCCGATTATCTGCATAGCGGCGAAAAATGCGGTTATTATCAGTCTTCCGGTGAAGCTTTTCAGGTATTTTTTGCGGTATTTGCGTTTCACGACCCGTCACTCCTTTTGCACGATTTATATCATCTTAATATTATATCACAACATTGCGGATAAATCAAGGGCAATTTGTAACTAAATGGATTTTTTCAGAGGAACGGTGAAAATAAATTTTTGAAAATTTACGCGAAAGGTGTTGACATTTACCAAAAAATATGTCATAATATATATACGACATTTTGTCTCGAAGTTCTGTCGGGCGAATTTGTCTTTCTATCAAAAATCATTTTACATAAAGTGAGGAAAAAATCATGTCTAACAAAATCAAAGTCACAGTCTGGAACGAAGGCCGTCATGAAAAGAGCGAGGCTGCTATCGGTGCTATTTATCCGAAGGGTATTCACGGTGCGGTAAAGGACTTTCTCGATAAAGATCCCGATCTTGAAGTTCGTGCAGTAACTCTCGATGATCCCGATCAGGGTCTCCCGGATGAGCTTCTCAACGATACCGATGTTCTTATGTGGTGGGGTCATATGGCTCACGGCGAAGTAAACGATGCTCTCGTAGAGAAGATCAAGTACCGCGTTTATGACTGCGGCATGGGCTTTATCGGAATGCACTCGGCTCATATGTCCAAGCCCTTCCGTGCGATAGTCGGCACCTCCGGTGAGCTTTCGTGGGGCGACGACCAGAGAGAGCTCGTTTGGAATCTTCTTCCTCAGCATGAGATCGCTCAGGGCATTCCGGAGTACTTCGATCTCGGAATCGAGGAGATGTACGGTGAGCCCTTCAGAATCCCTCAGCCCGATGAACTCATATTCGCAAGCTGGTTCCAGGGCGGAAACATCTTCAGAAGCGGATGCACCTTCTATCGCGGCATAGGCAAGGTCTTCTACTTCCAGCCCGGTCATGAGGCTTACAAGGCATTCTACAATCCCTATGTTCAGAGAATACTCACCAATGCTGTTCACTGGGCTGCTCCGAAGAATCTCGTGATCTCCACTCCCACATCCTGCCCTCACAGATTCAATCCTATCGTTGAGCTTGACGAAAAGGGCGGAAACGGCAATATCGTAAGCCGCGGCTGATAATGATCTTGCGGATGGAATGCCCGTTTGGGCGTTCCTCCGCTGTTTGAGTTTTTATCCGAAAATTAAATTTTATATATTTATATAGGTGTTGTATGTTCGTACTTCCTAATTATCACAAATCGCTTGATGTGCTTCATTTTAACTGTGAAGCTCCTCATGCTTATTTTATTCCTGCCGAATCCAAGGCTAAAGCGGCTAATATCAACCGCGCCGATTCGGCTTATTTCAAATCGCTCTGCGGCGACTGGGATTTTAAGTTCTACAAGTCGGTCGCTGAGCTTGAAGATCCGCAGAGCATCGTAGATTGGGAAAAGCTTACCGTTCCGATGAACTGGCAGGTAATGGTAAACCGCGGATATGATGTTCCGAATTACACTAATGTAAATTATCCTTATCCGGTCGATCCGCCTCATGTTCCGGATGACAATCCCTGCGGAGTATATTCGCGTGATTTTACTGTTCCTTCGGCTGTGCTTGCCTCGAAGAAGGTATTCATCAATTTTGAGGGTGTCGATTCCTGCTTCTATCTGTATGTAAACGGAAAATTTGCCGCTTACAGCCAGGTGTCGCACATGACAAGCGAGATAGATATAACCGATCTGCTCGTTCCCGGAAAGAACAATATCAAGGTCGTTGTCCTCAAGTGGTGCGACGGCTCGTATCTCGAAGACCAGGATATGTGGCGTATGTCGGGCATTTTCCGCGAAGTATATCTGCTTTACCGCGAGCCTGCACATATCGTCGATGTGTTTGTCAAGCCTCAGCTCTCGGCTGATCTCAAGTCGGGCGAGGTGAATGTCGAATTTACCGCGACCTCCGAGGTCGAGGTCGGCTATTCGTTCGAATGCAAGTGCGGAAAGGTATTGGCTGAGGGCAAGGCAGAAAACGGTGCATTCTCGTTCAAGGTCGATTCGCCTGCGCTTTGGTCGGACGAAGAGCCGAATCTCTATTCGCTTTACATCACCTGCGGTGCTGAGGTCATCTGCTTTGATGTCGGTTTCCGCCGTATTGAGATAATCGACAAGGTAGTATACATAAACGGCAAAAAGGTCAAGGCTAAGGGTGTCAACCGTCACGACAGCCATCCCGATCTCGGTCATGCAACTCCGCTCGATCATATGATAAACGATATTCTCATCATGAAGGCGCACAATGTCAACATGATAAGAACATCTCACTATCCGAATGACCCGCGTTTTACTCTCCTCTGTGACCGCTACGGACTTTATGTCTGCGATGAGACCGATATTGAGACTCACGGAATGGGCTTCGGCGACAACTGGTGGGGAAGCGGAAGACACATTGAAGACAGCAAGTGGGCTGAGCTTTCAAATTCACCCGAATGGACAGAGGCGTATGTTGACCGTGTTAAGCTCATGCTCGAACGCGACAAGAACCATCCGTCGATCATATTCTGGTCGCTCGGAAACGAGTCGGGATTCGGTATAAATCAGAGAGCTATGTCGGCATACATCAAGAGCCGCGATCTTTCGAGAATAGTTCATTATGAGGGGGCACATACCGGATACACTCAGGGTGTTCAGGAAGTCGATGTTGTCGATATTGAGAGCCATATGTACCCGACCTACAAGTGGTGCGAGGATTACTGTCACAACGACGAGTACAAGCAGCCGCTCTTCCTCTGCGAATATTGCCATGCTATGGGAAATGGCCCCGGCGACCTTCGCGAATATTGGCAGACTATTTATGCGAACGATGAGTTCTTCGGCGGATGCGTCTGGGAGTTCATCGACCATTCAGTCGCTCTGCGCGATGATATGGACAAGCGTCA
The DNA here is from genome assembly GCA_964603455.1 of uncultured Lachnospiraceae bacterium. GTDB lineage: Bacteria > Bacillota > Clostridia > Oscillospirales > CAG-272 > Flemingiibacterium. The sequence goes on along the minus strand of CAZRVL010000071.1, from coordinate 3,572 downwards.
GTTCACCTATGGCGGTGATTTCAACGATCATCCCAATGACGGCAACTTCTGCGTTGACGGTCTTGTTTATCCCGACCGCCGCGTACACACCGGTCTGCTCGAACTTAAGCAGGCTATAAAGCCTGTTACCGCAGAACTGGTCGATCCGTCGGACTGCTCGATAAAGGTAAAGAACCTCAGATATTTCAAGTCGCTCGAAGATATAAATCTTGTTTGGTCGCTCGAAAAGAACGGCAAGGAGGTCGCAGGCGGAACTATTCGTTCGCTCGCTGTAGAGCCGCAGTCTGAGGCGGTATATTCTCTCGGCTGCAAGGCTTCGGACGGATTATGCTATTTGAATCTTTCGTTCAGACAGAATCGTTCTACCGAATGGGCTAAGATCGGTCATGAAGTCGGATATGTTCAGATAAAGCTTGACACCCCAGTATCCAAGACGAGATGCACCTGCGAGTTCGTTCCCGAATATTTGACGCTGACAGCTTCTGAGGACGAGCGTTATATCACCGTTTCGGCTGATGAGACGGTATACACCTTCGACAAGATGCACGGTGAGATAGCCTCCATAGTTGACAATGGCAAGGCTCTCATCACGAAGCCGGCTAAGCTGACTGTATGGCGTGCTCCGATGGATAACGACCGAAATATTCGCAATCAGTGGCAGAGTCATGGATTCCACAAGGCTGAGGTCAAGTGCTATTCGATGAACCTTGCCGATGTGACCGGAAAGACTGCGGTCATTGAGTCGGAAATTGCGCTCGGTGCTGCACCTGCGAGACAGATACTCCGTGCGAAGGTCAAGTACATAGTATTTGCAACAGGTGAGCTGAGAGTAACTTATGATGTTAAGGTCTCGGATATTGTTCCGTTCCTTCCGAGATTCGGACTGGAGCTCACTATGCCAGAAAGCAGCGAGAATGTACGCTGGTTCGGATTCGGTCCGGGTGAGTGCTATATCGACAAGAATCTTGCCGCTCATATGGGTGAGTTCAAGACCACTGCGACCGAGAATTTCGAACCGTATGTTCGTCCGCAGGAAAATTCCGCGCACTGCTTCACGAAGTGGGCTATGGTATCGAGCCTTGCGGGACATGGACTTTTGGCTACTGCTGGCGGCGAGGATTTCTCCTTCAATGCGATGCACTTCTCGTCAAAGCAGCTTACGGATACGGCGCATGATTATGAGCTTGTTCCGATGAAGGAGACGGTATTCAATATAGATTATATGCAGTCGGGCAGCGGCTCTAACTCCTGCGGTCCCGGTCTTGAATCAAAGTATCAGCTCAATGCCAAGGAGTTCAGCTTCTCGTTTAGATTGAAGCCTGTTTTCGCGAACAATGTTGAGCCTTACTGCGAAATGCTCAAGAAATAAACAATAGTTTTTAGTTTAAATAATACGGTAACACCGCGGAATTTTTCCGCGGTGCTTTTTTGTAAATGTGATTTTTTCTGTTTTGTCTTGACAAATGATACATAATGTGGTATAATATGTTTGGGGAGGACACCCATAACAAAAAACACACTACTATCAGCGAAGGGGGATGACACCCATTAAAGAAAACATGATTCGCGTTATTGATGAAAACAATAATGTTCTTCTGCCGACCTATATAAGGCGTGCGAAGGGACTTGTCAAAGCCGGCAGGGCATATTGGACAGGTCCGGATGAAAATGAGATCTGTCTTATCGATCCGCCGGATATATCGGAGGACAAAATGGAAGAAAAGAATTTGACCGAGCTTACTTTCAAGGATTACGAAGAGCTTCACAGGAACGCTGTTACGCCAGAGCTTATTTTGGAAAGAATGGAGCAGATACGGCTCGATTGCCAGCATATATATGCCGCGCTCGATATGCTGAAGAATTTTCAGATCAACGACAGTGTGAACGGCGGTTATGGAGATGCTGAACGCGCAAAGGCTATTGCTGCTATCGTGCAGAGTCGTGAGCTGACTTTACAGAATGAGATAAGCCTTCTCAACAAGATGTATGATGATCTGATCAGAGAAAAGCATTCGACTGAGGACAAAATCGTCTGATCGCGCAGATCGAACTTTCTTGAGAAGCGTGATAGGAGCTAAAAGCACAAATTTTTAGATTGACCTTTAAGCTGATTTTTTCATCAGCCCGCTCTACATGAGAAAACCGTTTGACCGCCGTAATTTTACGGCGGTCTTTTATATGCAAAAGCTCCGAAGAGCAGTTGGCTCTTCGGAGCTTATTTTAATAATCTGAAAGCTTGCGGTCTTCTATCGGAACGTATTCCTTTGCGGTGGCGATCGCTTTGTATGCCGGGCGGATTATGCGCTTTCCGGTACATACTTCCTCTATGCGGTGTGCGCACCAGCCTGCGATACGCGCTATCGCGAAGAGCGGAGTGTAAAGCTCCTGCGGTATTCCGAGCATTCTGTAGACCAGTCCCGAATATAAGTCTACGTTTGCACACATCTCTTTGTTCGAGCCCTTGTGCTTTGCGTAGACCGCCGGGGTGAGGCGTTCTATAGATTCGAGCAGAGCAAATTCACGTTCGAACTCGCTGCCCTTTGCAAGATCCTTTGCGTATTTTTTGAGCATTACAGCTCTGGGGTCGGAGAGGGTGTATATTGCGTGTCCCATACCGTATATGAGTCCGGAATGGTCGCCTTCTTCACCGCGGAGAAGCTTTTCGAGGAAGGATGCAACTTCGTCATCGTTTTCCCAATTCTCGACACCTTCTTTTACGTAGTCGAACATCTCCTGTACCTTTATGTTCGCGCCACCATGCTTCGGACCCTTGAGCGAGCAGATAGCCGAGGCTATTGCGGAATAGGTATCGCTACCCGATGAGGATACGACACGGCAGGTGAAGGCAGAGTTGTTACCGCCGCCATGCTCTGCGTGGAGAACGAGACAGAGGTCGAGGAGCTTTGCTTCCTCTTCGGTGAAGCTGCAATCGGGGCGCATTATTCTGAGGAAGTTCTGCGCGGTCGAGAGGTCGTTCAGCGGATTGTGTATATTCAGGCTCTCGCCGTGGAAATAGCTGCGGTTGAAGGCATATGCTTGTGCTGCTATTATCGGAAGTCTTGCGAGAAGCTGCATAGACTGGCGGAGCATATTTTCAAGGCTGGTCTCATCGGGGTTCTCGTCATAGGCATAGAGCGAGAGGACTGCGGTAGCTATCTTGTTCATCAGCGACTGAGTAGGTGCGCGCATTATGACTTCATCGGTGAAGCGCGGCGGAAGGAAACGATAGGATGAGAGCAGGGTATCGTAATCATCGAGCTGCTTTGCGGTTGGAAGATCGCCGAAGAAAAGCAGGTATGAAGTCTCCTCGAAGCCGTATCTGCCCTCTGCCGTATAGCCGCGGATGAGGTCTGCGACATTATAGCCACGGTAGTAAAGCTCACCGTTTATCGGCACTTTATCGCCTTCGTTGATTATATAACCATGTGCGTTACCGATCTTGGTGATGCCTGCCATGACACCCGTACCATCGGGATTGCGAAGTCCGCGCTTGACGTTGTAGTTCGTGAAGGCTGCCTGCGGTATCGAATAGCTTTCGCGGCTTCCCACGAGAAGCGAGTCGAAAAGCTCAT
>CAZRVL010000070.1:1493-10591 GCA_964603455.1 uncultured Lachnospiraceae bacterium | reverse complement strand
ATCTCCACAATACGCAAATAATTATCTCACAATAATTATTAGTTATTGTAAGGTTAAATTGGTTTCAAAATATGCTTATCTTTAAGTGCAAATAGGATTACAAGGTTAAAAATCGGTGACAGCGATAGTTTTGTATCTCTGTCACCGATTAAATGTATCTCCTATTTTTCATCCACAAATTCATAAGCCTCACTCTGGGCCCGTTTGGCTAAGATAGATGCGTTAACGCTTGAAATGCAGTAATTATTATCGCTGAGGAAAAATATTGAACGGGTTTCTTTGGCATAGGTAGTATCAATCACTTTGGGGCTGGTTCTTTTGAGATTATTGCGTGCCAGAATTCGGCGCACCTTATCCGAATCGGCGGCAACAATGCAGATAACCTTATCCGTGTTCACGGATGCCATATTTCCTATGTCTAAAAAAAATATTCTTCATTGATTTTCACCTCGTTTCTACTCTCCTTTAATTTTTCATAGATAATTGCTAACTCTTCATCCGGAATACCGTATTCAAGAATCTTAAGCAGCACATCTTCTTGCTTTTCGTCAGCAGAATTGGGTGCAACTTTGTCGGGCACTTTTACCGAATTTTCGTTCACAGATTTATTGGCGGGGGCTGAAATCTCTCCAAACACAGAAGCGAATGCTTTATTGACAATATCGTCTGTGTCTAAGTGATACAGATTATAGTCGCCGTGATTTCTATCCACCGACTTGTAGCATTCAAGAGCGGCATTGGAAAAATCTTTGAATGCGAGTTCATAAAATGCGTTAAGCTTATCGAATCTGTGGGGTACACCTTTGCTTTCCCACCTTTTATTTTTTATGGCTTTTACAAAGCGGTCAATCGCCATAGACAAATATTTAATGTTAACTTCAAAAAGTGCCGGCGGCAGAGTTTTGTTTACTTGAATGTGTCGGCGGATGATATTAACTAAAGTCGCTTTGTATTCGCCCTTGGGGATTTTCAATAGGAAGCTAAGTGCGACTTTATTTCTAAAGATAAGTCGGCATCTCAAGGGTTCCACCTCATTTGTATACGGAATTTTATAAGGAATCCGAGCCGTCTGACCTCGGCTTTCGGCGACTATAATTTCGTTCACAGTTTTGTTAACTGTTCGAGGTGGTAATGATTTCATCCAACGGATAATATCGTCCTCGGTTTTAGGGTCGAGTTTTATAAATAAAATTCTTTCATCCATTATTTTTGTTCCTTTCTTCGCTCGTGGTATTTTTCATTTCATAAAATGCATTCAACCATTCTTTTTCAATAAGCCGACTTTTTTCGCTACCAGAGTCCGAAGAATTTTTCTTTTCGCTTACACGATTGATAACTTGATCGAAGATGGCTTTAGCTTTTGCAGACGAAAAATATTTGTCCGGCTCTAAAGACAAATTCTTTCGAATACATTTTTTAATCTCTGATTTAATAGCGGTGGTGAGGTTGCCTTTCTTACACCCAAATTTCTTGCAGAACTTCAGAACCAGGTCTTCGGGCATAGAAATTTTGGTATGCACATCTTGGATGACCGGTTCGATTTCAAAATTCATCGGGATGGTGGCAATCTTATCTTTCAACGATTCGGTCATAATCGTGACAACTGTTTTACTAAGTTCGCCTTGGGGCAAAGATTTTTTGAACGCAATTATTTCGGGTTCATCAGGTGTTAGCACAACATGATATTTCTTTCTCATCGTTGCTTCCTTCTTTCTTAATTTTTTGTTTGTTGCACAAGAAATTTATTTGCCGACTCAAATAAATTTCTGAAGCATATAAAACATTCATAACCTTTTTTCACTTTTCAAGAAAACATTAACGGCCTGCCCTCGATTGGGGACAGGTCGTTGTTTTACGGGAATGATTTTTATATGAGTGTCTTTTTTATATGACTATGAAATTCTTTTTGCAATGACAAGATGATACTCATTTTGAAATGACAGTCACAGATTATTTTTAGATTAATAGAAGATTTATTTTAGGCAAAACTGTCGTTTTGAAATGAGTGACCGACCTCTCATTTTGAAATGATTTCGTCGCTGTCGTTTCGGGAAGATTTTATGCCTTTCATTTTGAAATGAGGAAGAGTTTCTCTCGCTTTGAAATGCTTAGATTGCAAACCCTCTTGTCAACCTCAAAATGATAATAATATCTTTGTCATAAAAAACTGAAAATGTATCGCTCAAATGCGTCATAAATAATGGAAAATAATTTCAAAATTTGGGCGATACTTTTTTGCTTGAAATGACCGTAATTTCAAAGAGGATAACTCACGCAAAAAAACTCTCAAAACTCTTATCATTCCAAAGAGACAGTCAATCTCTATAGATTTTTTATTATTGTGCATTAGGAAGCGAGAATCAGCGTTAGACTTCGTGTACTTCCAAAAAAGATACATTTGTGGTCGGTTTAGTGTCATTCATAGTCATTTGAGTGCGATTATCATACCATTACAATAATTACCCTATAAGGGGGACGCTGTAATTCATAAACGTCGTTTTGATGAAAAACCAATAAAATAATTAAAAACTTCTTTATTTTGACACCCCATATTCCACCCCATGTTTTGAAATCATTGGCACCCCATATTCCACCCCATGTTTTGAAAATCATCGGCACCCCATATTCCGCCCCATGTTTTCAAAATCATTAGCACCCCATCTTTTACCCCATAACGAAAAGCTTGGTAGAAGTTTTTTGAAATGCACTTCTTTGCTAAATTGAGAATATCTCGAAGAAATCAAAATTAGCAGACGGTATCATCTTGTATTTATATTAAACTCAAAAACGGTATCATACGCTTGTTGCATACAGGATTAAATTCTTGGGGACATCGTATTTTTATATCACAATATTTTTCGCTTTCAGCACTTATCTTCGGATAGGTGCTGTTTTCTTTCCGTTAATGTTTTCTTGAAAATTGAAAAAATCCTTCCTCAATACTTTAATACATATCTTTAATATGCATTCAAAATGAAGAAGGAGAAATTCAAATGGTAAAGGTATGAATATGAAAGGTTATGAACAAAATTTTTGGGTTCCGCTGTTTGTGTATTAAACACATCCGATTTTGTCCATAATTATTTCGGAAAGGAAGGTAGCACACTTTGAAATTTAAAATGCGGTTTTTTATGGGCGACAAAGAAGTCACCCGAGAGGAACTCATGAAATACGCAATCCGAAGCAACACCGTTGACCGTATTGTAAACAGCGTTGTTGATCGGGCAATCGTGACGGAGGACGGCGAAGTGATTTTTGCCGAACCCGAATCCAAGAAAGACCCAGCCTAATCTAAAAAGGCAAAAAATGCGGAACTCTCCCGATGCATTTGCATCGGTTACATAAAAGCATTTCGACTTGAATTGGTAATTTATAAAATTACTTGATTTGGGCGAAAAAGTGTGCTACAATTTTTTTAGAAAGGGGTGCTATCTATGGGTTGGCTTCAAAAAAATTTTAAGATAGATAAATGGACCGAGATATTGTTTGATAACGACCAAATTGAAAGGGATGTTGACGGCAACTACCTTATAAACATTGCCTACCGCCGTGTTTCGACTGACAAACAGGCAGAGGAAGGATACGGTCTTGATGTTCAGCGTAATGATATAATCCGCCATTGCGAATACACTCGGGTGAACAACTGTATTCTGTTTACCGATGACGGTGTTACGGGTACTACCATGGATCGCCCTGGGCTTAATCACTTTGTCGAGCTTGTGGAGATGTTTAACAGCGGTCGCTCAAAATTCAAGGTTAACAGTTTTATTGTGCCGAGGATTGACCGTCTTTCCCGTTCGCTACTCGGAACGCTCCAATTTATACAGGATTATATTGTCGAGAGTAAGGACAGTAAAAACAGCACCGTCAACAGAAATACATACGACATCAACTTTGTAAGCATCGGCGAGCCGTTTGTAAGTGTTGACCGTAACAATCCTACCTCAAAACTGATGCTCGTTCTCTTTGCCGGTCTTGCGGAGTATGACCGTGACCAGATTGTGTTCAAAATGCAACGGGGACGGGAAGAGCGCATTAAATCTGGCAAACCGATGGGCGGCGGCAATCAGCCCTATGGCTATAGGTATAATCGAGAAACAGGCAACTACGATGTAGTTCCCGAAGAAAAGGAAAAGGTGCAGGAAATTTTCCGATTATATGTTGAAGAAAAAATGCCGCCGGCGAAGATTGCGGATTTATTAGGCTTCAAGGGTGAACGCATTGTTGTTCAAATCCTTAAACGCCGCACCTCCCTCGGTTATCTCACTTTCAAGGGCAAAGAATACGCCGGAAATCACGAACCCCTTATCAGTGAAAAAATCTTTTATGAAGCACAGGAGGAGATGCAACGGCGAAGTGTGTCCTTCGGTCATTCTCAGTATCTATTAAGCGGTCTTTTGGTGTGCGGCGATTGCGGTGCAAAGATGCGTTATCAAAAATGGGGTAAGAATGTAAAAATTGTTTGCTACTCGCAACAGACAACCAAAAAGTATCTTATTAAGGACCCCGACTGTCAAAATCAAAAATATTTTGCTGAAGATGTTGAGGACGCCGTTGTTGAAGAGCTTTTCCGTATGGCGTATCTCAACGACAACAGGGTGAAAAAGACGGTTTCGCAGTATGAGATATTGGATAACCTGAAACTGAAAATTCGCCGTAAGCAAGAAGAAATCAAGCGGCTATACAATGTCTATGCTGAAAAGGGCACCGAACAACTGCTTGAGGTAATTACCGACCGTGAAAAAGAGATTGAGCGGCTACAACAAACATTAGAGGAGGAAAATAAAAAATCCTCTATCACGCTTAAAGTTGAGCGTTCAAGAGAAATGCTCCGAGACCTTCAAAAATCCTGGCAAGGTATGAGTATGGAGGATAAGAAGAACATTTGCAACCATCTGATTGATAAGGTTGTAATAAGCGGTGCCAGTGGCAATCCGAGTATTATGGTACACTTTAATCTGCAGGAGTTTCTTTTGGAGGATTTAACAAAAGCATAATTTGACTATAAGGGTGCTGTTTTGGCGGCACCCTTTTTCTCAAATCACGATTTACTAAATCGTGATTTGGTAATTATATATTATGTTTGGTTGTTGTACTTTTTTGTTAGCAATATGCCAAAGGTGCAATTAATTAACTAATAAACGCCTTAAAAGGTGCAATTAATTAAATAAAAACCCTGATAATTGGTGCAATTAATGCATAATAACCTTGAGAACAGTTTTGATAATTTATAAAGAGTGATTGACAGACATAAAAACCTATGATAAAATAAAGTATAGTTTAGATTATCCTAAAAACGAGGTGTTTGCCATGACATATATCAAAAGAGAATTAGAAAGAAAATTTATTAAGATGAGCGGCTTTTTTAAAGCGGTGTTTGTTACCGGGGCAAGACAAGTGGGAAAAACTACAATGATGAAGCATTTGGCGGAGGGTACAGGAAGAACCTATGTGACTCTTGATAACGCTTTGGCGAGAGAACTTGCACAAAGAGATCCTGTATTATTCTTTCAAACCTACAAACCACCTATTTTAATTGACGAGGTACAGAAAGCTCCCGAGCTCTTTGAACAGATTAAGATAATGTGTGATGAGAGTGATGAAAAGGGCTTGTTTTGGCTTACCGGATCACAACAATATAAAATGATGAAGAGAATAAGGGAAACCCTTGCGGGCCGTCTCGGTATTCTTGAACTATATAGTCTGTCTCAGAGAGAAAAAAGCGGAATAACCTTTGATACTGAGCTTGATTTTTCACTTGATGCACTCAAAGCCCGCCAACAGCAAATGCCTAAAAATGATATCCAAACTGTTTTTCAGCATATATGGGAGGGCGGTATGCCACAAGCAGTCGGTGCAGATGATGAACTCCGCTATGAGTATTACAATTCCTATATTGAAACCTATCTCATGAGAGATATTGCGGAGGAAGCCAACATTACCGATTATGTACGGTTTAGAAAATTTTTAAACGCTTGTGCGGCTTTAACCTCCGAGCAGATGAACTATTCCAATCTGGCAGAGGCGGCAGATATATCTCAACCCACCGCAAAGGAATGGGTTGCCGTATTGCAGGGATTGGGTATTATATATCTTTTGCAGCCCTATTCCAACAATTCGCTGAAACGGCTTACCAAAACGCCGAAACTGTATTTTTGTGATACGGGACTTTGTGCATACCTTTCTATGTGGCTCACTCCTGCAACCCTTATGAACGGTGCGGTCAGCGGTCATTTTTACGAAAATTATGTAGTAATGGAATTGGTAAAGAACTATGCCTATGCAAAATCAAAGGCGAATATCACTTATTACCGTGATTCTAACGCAAAGGAAATTGACCTTTTTGTAGAGGAAAACGATATTATTCATCCGTTGGAAATAAAAAAATCAGCCAATCCGAATAACCGTGAGGTTAAGAAATACGAAGTTCTTGATAAGGCACAGCTTAACCGCGGAAAAGGCGGTATCATTTGTATGTGTGAGGAACCGATACCCATTGATGCGGATAACTGCCTTATTCCGAGCAATCTTATATAATTACTGTTTACGGTTATTGTAAGAAAGGCGTTTTTGCTTGACACAGAAAATCTTTCATGATATAATTTTAATGTAGAAGTTGCGTCGTTAATGACATAAGTACGAGGTGTGAAATGATAAAGCGAGATTTTTATTTGCAAAAGATTATTCGTAATATGTGGAACGGTGAAGTCAAAGTTGTTACAGGAATTCGTCGTTGCGGTAAGTCTGTTTTGCTTTTTGAATTGTTTTATGATTATCTTTTAGAAAACGGAACAAAGGCAGAAAATATTATCAAGATTGAACTTGATCAAAGAAAATATTATAAATTCAGAAACCCAATCACGCTTTGCGAATATGTTGAAAATATCGTTTCAACAAAAAATGATGATAAGTTTTTCTTATTTATTGATGAAGTACAGTTCACCAAAAAGGTAATTGATAAAGAAAACGGCGATATAGAAGTTACTATATATGATATGCTTAACGAGTTGAAAGCATATAAAAACCTTGATGTTTATGTCACCGGAAGTAATTCAAAAGCACTTTCAAGCGATATTGCCACTGAATTTCGCGGAAGAGCCACACAAATTCATATATATCCCCTGTGTTTCCAAGAATATTATTCTGCCGTTGGAGGCGATGAACAGAAAGCACTTGATAAGTATATGTTATATGGCGGACTACCGCGTATTCTTGCTTTAACGGACGAGAAAGATAAAAAGAATTACCTTAGCGAGTTATATAAAGAACTATATATCAAGGATATTGTTGAACGCAATCGAGTGGAACGGGAAGATATATTAAACGATATTTTAGATTTTTTGGCATCGCAAATCAGTTCGTTAACTAATCCCACTAATATTGCTAACGCCCTTATGAGTATGCGTAATGAGAATGTTAATCCTACTATGGTATCTAATTATATTAAGCATGCTATGGACTGTTTTCTCATTTCAATGGCAAAGCGTTATGATATAAAAGGGAAAACCTATTTTAATTATCCGAATAAGTATTATTATTCAGACCTTGGCTTGCGTAATGCAAGATTAAATTACAGGCAGTATGATCCCGGCCATATCATGGAAAACATTATATATAATGAGCTTATCCGTCGCGGTTATTCCGTCGATGTCGGTGTGGTATACGATCGCACCGAAGGTAGTAATGTGCCAAAAGAAATAGATTTTATCGTTAATGACGGAGATCGTAAACTTTATATTCAATCGGCGTTTAAAATGGATACCGATGTCAAGATGGATTCCGAGCTAAAATCTTTGACACTTACTAAAGACTTTTTTAAGAAAATAGTTGTTAGAACCGATATTCCTCATAACTATTATGATGATAACGGCATTTTTCATTGCAATCTTATTGATTTTCTTCTTGAAAAGGTTGAATTGTTTTAATTTCATAGGATTATTACCTTATATTGCCGGTTGACCTCACAAGTTATAAAAAGTATAATTAAATAAGGCATTAAGAGGATGGATAATTGTTCATCCTCTATGTATATTTTCATTTCGCCGTTCTATAACCGTTCCGATGATAATAGGGGAGATAAGGCGGTATCTAAGGGATAACAATTCAATACGGGTCAGCCGTTCGATAAAGGATACGGCGTATAAGGCGATGCAGGTAAAGGAGCGGCTCACAAGCAAAAACCAAAACGAGCCGACAGTGCAGGAAATCGCAAAGGAGCTTGATATTCCCGTTGAGGATGTTGTGATAGCGCTTGAAAGCATAGTAAGTCCTATTTCACTTTATGACCCTGTTTATTCCGACGGCGGCGACACCATATATGTATTAGACCAAGTAGGTGACAATAACGATGACCGCAACTGGCTTGATGAAATTGCCCTTAAAGAGGCGATAAAGAATTTAAGCGAGCGGGAAAAGCATATTTTGTCCCTGCGCTTTATGCAGGGCAAGACCCAAATGGAGGTATCCGAAGAAATCGGCATTTCACAGGCACAGGTATCAAGGCTTGAAAAAAGTGCTCTGCAAAGGATAAGGCAGTAAAGGTAAGGCGGAAAGCGTTTGTGCTTTCCGCTGTTTATATATAATAAAAGAACCGCCCTACAGGACAGCTCTTTGGCTTTTTTATCAATTTGTCAGCCTACCGTGCCGCCGAGTCCGAAGCTTACCGAAAGCGCCTTATCAACAAGTCCCATAGAGCTTGTGTCAAGACAGCCCATTTTTTCCTTGAGCCTCTGCTTGTCTATGGTGCGAACCTGCTCGAGCAGTACAATAGAATCCTTTGCAAGCCCGCAGCCATCGGCGTTGACCGAAATATGGGTAGGAAGGTTTGTTTTGTCGCGCTGGCTGGTTATCGCGGCGGCTATAACGGTGGGACTGTATTTGTTGCCGACATCGTTTTGGACTATAAGTACGGGTCTAATGCCGCCCTGCTCAGAGCCTACCACCGGACTTAAATCGGCATAGTAAATATCTCCTCGCTTGATATTCATTCCTGTTTCACACTCCGCTTGTAATTATGGATGACGGAAATCTCTTGTCCGTCAGGCTAATTATATTTTTGCCTGTCTTTCCCTAAATTAATCAAATAAATTTCAACACTA
>CAZRVL010000070.1:0-1483 GCA_964603455.1 uncultured Lachnospiraceae bacterium | reverse complement strand
TTGGAAATTTGCGGAATGTGAAAGGGGAAGTATAGATTATATATGAGAACGCTGTGCGAGGTTAATTATTTTAAGTCCGTGAATTTCGGCGGCTCGCATATAGCGGGCGGCTCCTCCTGTATATCGTTCAACAAAGCAGATTACTGTATCTGATTTTTCAATCATTATATTATTTCTTATAGGTATAGCTGCTTTTTCGCTGACATTTTTTAAACGGTTAGGATAATATGTATCCGAGGCTTCATATATATTATTATAATTCGGATATGCGAGCAGAACTTTAAAACGAATATTAGGATATTTTTTTGACAACTTTTTTAAACATTTGTATACCATTAGGTCAAAATTTCCCTGATTGCCAACATAGAAAGAATCAGCAGTACCGCTTATAATTAGACTTTCTATTTCTTTTTCTAACAGCGTTTTTATGTTGTCAGGAGCGTTACGGTGACCGAAAAAACAGCAAATACGCATAATTACAACCTCTTTTTCAAATAAAATAACCTATATATCCTAATAGGATATATAGGTTATTTTAACATATCCTAAAAGGATATACAATATATTTTAGATATTATTTTGAACGAGGGTGTAAAATGCAACCGAATTATATAGCTTTAGGAAAACGGATAAAGGAAAAGAGGAAAGCTCTTGGTTTAACACAGGCACAGCTTTCGGAAAAGGCCGAAATTGAACCCACCACACTCTCGCATATAGAAAGAGCGGCAACTAAGGTGAGTCTTCCAACGCTGATAATGATTGCCAATGCCTTAAATGCTACGCTTGATGAGTTGGTTTTTGACAGTCTTATAAAAAGCAAGCATATACAGATAGAGCAGGTAAATGAATTGCTTTCCGACTGCACGGGGAGCGAGCTTAAAGCCTTGAGTGAGATTTTAAGCACAGCAAAAACCGTGCTTAGAAATTATAATCAGGAATAATTTACAGTTAAAAGGCAGGACGGCTCAAAGCTGTCCTGCCTTTGTAATGCTAAAAATTAAAGTGTTTTATCCGAGGTGATGACCGTCTTGCCGCCCATATAAGGCTGAAGCGCTTTAGGAATTACAACGCTGTAATGCTCGCCGTCAAATCGGAGATTGTTTTCAAGGAATGCAATTAACATTCTCGGGGGAGCTACAACCGTGTTGTTGAGGGTGTGTGCAAGATACTTTTTGCCGTCTGCGCCTTTTACTTTAATGCCGAGTCTTCTCGCCTGAGCGTCACCTAAGTTAGAGCAGGAGCAAACCTCAAAATACTTCTGCTGTTTGGGACTCCACGCCTCGACATCATAGGACTTAACCTTTAAATCCGCAAGGTCGCCCGTGCAGCACTCAAGTGTGCGGACGGGAATGTCCATACTGCGGAAAAGCTCAACCGAATAGCTCCACATCTTGTTGAACCATTCCATACTTTCTTCAGGTTTGCAGATAACTATCATTTCCTGCTTTTCAAACTGGTGGATTCTGTAAATTCCGCGTTCCTC
>CAZRVL010000069.1:0-10940 GCA_964603455.1 uncultured Lachnospiraceae bacterium | reverse complement strand
TGCGAGAAGCGAGTTGCGAGCTTCGATTCCATAGGTAATATTCTTTGCCATGATTCATGATCTCCTTATATATTTTATATTGCCGCGTGAAAAATTTTTTTCGAGCGTCACGAGGACTCTCGACTGAAGCTGCCGCTAGGCGGTAGGTCATATCTGTGACCGTTCGTTCGGCTGCGGCGACCGAATAGATACCGCCTTGGCATTTGCTTAAAGGCTACTTGTTTTGAAGCCTTTTGATTATTCGACAACAGCGAGTATGTCGCTCTGGCGAACGATGATGTACTCAACGCCATCGCACTTTACTTCGGTGCCCGAGTACTTGCTGGTGATGACCTTCTGTCCAACTTCAACAGTCATCTTGACTTCCTTGCCGTCAACGAGTCCGCCCGGACCTACGGCTACGACCTCAGCAACCTGGGGCTTTTCCTTAGCAGTTCCTGCGAGAATGATTCCGCTCTTGGTGGTCTCCTCGGCTTCGGTCATTTTTACGACTACACGGTCGCAAAGGGGTTTGATTGTCATTTTTATGTTCCTCCCTGAAATGAGATTTAAATTTGCTTTTTTAGTGTTGGCACTCCAATTTGTTGAGTGCTAACTTACAATGTATATTGTACATCCATTTTCGAAAAAAATCAAGTGTTTTTTGCTATAGTTTACATATTATTAACAAAAGAAATTATATTATGAAATATTTAACTGTTCGACAGGGGGCAAGCAGTGCTTCGGAGTGCTAAAATGATAGTATTCGTCATAAAATGATATATCGGCGCGTAAAGATCATATCGGAGAAGGAGAGTGCGCTTTATGGATATATTCGACCTTTTGAACAGAGTATTTTTCGGTTCGGGGCTGACGATAGCAGTGTTTTTGTGTGGCACGGTGCTTTTTTGGAGGCTGGGACGCTGTATGAAGCCGAAAATGCTGATCTCAGCTTTAAAAAAGAGCGGCGGAGACATATCTCCGGCAAGAGCGATGTGCATAGCTTTGGCAGGTACGCTCGGAGTCGGGAACATATCGGGTGTTGCATCGGCAATAGCGATAGGCGGCGCGGGCGCGGTATTTTGGATGTGGATAAGCTCGCTGTTCGCGATGTTCATAAAATATGCCGAGACGGTTTTGGCACTCGGACACAGGAGACTATCAAACGGTCGGCACGGCGGCGCATATTTTTATATGAGCGATATGGGCGCGAAGGGCTCTGCAAGGCTGTTTGCGCTGCTATGCCTTGCTTCATCTCTCATGCTCGGTAGCTCGATACAGTCAAATTCCGCCGCAGTCTGCATAGAGTCGTTGCTTGGAACAGATCGAGCCGTCATAGGGATATTTTTGTGTATCGCCGTATTTTTGATGATCTCGGGCGGGCTTCGCAGGATAGCTGATTTCGTTTCGGTCGCGATACCGGTGATAAGCATATTTTACGTCTTCATGTCCCTGTATATAATAATTTCAAATATCGGCATCCTTCCGAAAATAATATCGGAGATATTCGAAGCTGCAATCGGGAAAAGAGCCTTCGGCGGCGGTATCCTCGGATTCATCACCTCGCGTGCGGTCTCGCTCGGAGTCACACGCGGCATTGTATCGAACGAAGCCGGCTGCGGCACAGCTCCGATAGCCCATTCAAGCTCGGCTTCGACAGAGCCGGTGGTGCAGGGAATTTTCGGTATGCTCGAAGTATTTATCGACACGGGAGTGCTCTGCTCGATGACCGCACTTTCGGTGCTTATCGCAAAAGAGAAGGGAATAGCTTTGTCGAGCGATGGCATGGCGACTGCGCTCGCGGCTTTCGAAGCTTTCATACCGTTTTCGGGGATATTCATGACGGTCACGGTGATGGTTTTCGTCTTTGCTACAATATTGTGCTGGTTTTATTACGGCAGCGAATGCCTTTACTTCCTCTGCGGCAGAGGGATAAAAGCTTACAGATATATATATTCCGCAGCGGTGCTTTTGGGGGCTGCTCTGCCGACTGAGGGGCTTTGGGGCGTGTCCGACCTTGTGGTGAGCCTTATGACCGCGCTGAATATTTTTTACATAATGAAGGGACTTCCCGAGCTTTGGCGCGAAACCGACAGATATTTTCAAAATAACAGCTGAATTTTCGTCGAACGAAGGATTGAAAAAAACTATTTTATATGATATAATATTATAAAAATGAAAAGGACATGGTGAAACATATAATGGTGAAAAAAACTATTTTTCCGGCTGTGCTCGCCGGAATGGCTATCGGACTCGGCGGAACTATTTTCCTCTCGGTCGAAAATAATATCGTCGGCGCATTCCTCTTCTCACTCGGTCTTTTGACGATACTTACCTTCGGCTTCAATCTGTTTACCGGAAAGGTAGGATATTTGCTCGACAATCCGCCATCCTATCTCGGAACGCTCGGTATCATCTGGGTCGGAAATTTCATCGGCACGGGAATATTCGCGCTGATACTCAGATTCACGAAGGTCTATGAGGCACTTTATTCGCGTTCGGTCACGGTCGTGACAGGAAAGGTCGATGACACGGCGATAAGTGTGTTCCTTTTGGCGGTCGGCTGCGGATTTTGTATGTACATAGCCGTGAACTCCTACAAGACCTGCGAGAGCTTCCAGAAGGTGATAATGGTCGTGCTTCCGGTCATGGTCTTCATAATTGCGAAATTCGAGCACTGTATAGCGAATATGTTTTATTTCTGGATATACTGGCTCGGCGGCGGATTCACCTCGGGCTGGCTCGTTAAATCTGTCGTTTACATAATCATAATGTCGCTCGGAAATTCGGTCGGCGCACTCATCATCCCCGGCTTTATGAAACTCTGTAAGTAATTAGTTCCACCAACTGAAAAATATTCAAAAATTGTATTGACAAATCGAAGAAAAGGTAGTATAATATATATGCTGCCTTTTTCTTATGGAGAAAGCAGGCTTTGAAGAACGCCGCAGATCAAGCTCTTAAGGAGCGGAAAGGAATTTTTTGCATATACGGACAAATAATGCTCCATATGCAGATCGTTGGTGATTAAAATGAATATGAATACAAGACCTAAGGTCGGTATGCTTTTGATAGGAGCGAAGCGTTTCCGTGCGCTCGGTGAGGGAACTGCCGACGGTACGTATGAATCGAGAAAGCTCGATGAAGCCGAAAGATATTTGAATCGCTTCGGTGAGTTCGCCGATATTGTTTATGACGGCATCGTTTATGAGCGCGAGGATGTCGAAAAGGCGATGAACAGATTCTTTGTCGAAAGAGTCGATTGCGTTTTCGCAATGTACCTTTCGTGGGCTGAGGATTTCACATGGATACATTTCCTGCGCGATATGCCGCCTATGCCGATATTCTTTGCTTCGGTCGTCCGCGACAGCCTCAGCATAGTCGATACGAACGATGAGAACCAGTTTATTGATTTCCTATCCGCCGGAGCATTGGTCGGAGTCCAAGAGGCTTCCGGCTCGTTCAAGCGTTTCAACAGACCGATGTGCGAGAGCTTTATCGGAACGCTCGATGAGGTATCGAAAAAGTTCCGTACCTTCGCAAAGGCGGCTCATGTCCGCTCTCAGCTCAGAAAGACCAATTTGAGTCTGCTGTCCTGCTACAACGAAGCTATGTGGGCTACATATCTCGACCCATACAATATATTCTCGAAGATCGGACCGGAGATACATTTTCTCAGTGTTCAGGAGCTTACCGATGAGATCTCTCAGGTCTCTGACGAGCTGACGAATGAGCTTACCGCTTCGATAGCCGACAGCTACAGAATGATGCCGAATGTCGATTACGAGAAGTTCAAGGCATCTGTACGCGCTTCGTATGCGATGGAGCAGATAGCAAAGCGTGCCGACACCGACCTTCTGGTGCTGAATGACATTGATACGGTGCTGTTCAAATATGTCGGACTGCGCCCGGGCTTTACCCCGACCGACAAGTCTATCGAGATGGTGACTGTTCCCGAAGGAGATATAGGCGGCGGACTTGCTACCTACATTTTGCAGCTGCTCGCCGGAAGCAATGCGAACTTCATTGAGCCGTTCTACATAGATCATGCGAACGGCGGCTTCGTTGCAGGTCATGCAGGTCCGAACGATTACCGCGAAGCTCCCGAAAATGTCGTTATCGCACGTGACGAAAGATTTGCAAAGACTGCATGGAAATATGCAGGTGCGCCCTTTGCATGGTATGTATTCCCGGCGGGAATGAAGACTATGCTCCATATGAGCGAGAAGGACGGCGTGATGAAGATGGTCTGCACGCTTGTCGAATGTCTGCCGACAAAGCATTATCTTGCAAGCTATTCTCATGCAAACTTCAAGCATCCGACTCTTGCGCCCGAGGAGCTGTTCAACCGCATAATCGAAAACGGCGTAACTCAGCATTACGGCATAGTCGGTGGCGATGTCACGGCAGAGCTTGAAGCACTCGCAAAGATGTGCGGCTTTGAGTTCGTTCTGATAAAATAAGCAATTTAATTTATTCAAGGAGATATATAAAAATGAGTTTCATGTTCAACCCCTATCCGTACAACGATCCGAATGCAGTCAACCATATAACTGCACCCGGAGTTGATATGTCTTCCGTTCTCTGCGGCAATGACAAGATAAAGCAGGAGATAAGCAAAGCGGCTGCATCGCTCAAAAAAGGCGTTATAGCTATAGACGGTTATGTCACGGCACCGTTCGAGCTGCTCGGAAATATCGCAAAGGAAGCAGTCGAGAATGCCGGAATAAATGTGCGTGTCGTATGCACGAGAAGCCTTGCAAAAGCCGCTTCTGAGCTTGATGCTCAGATGAAGGAATATCTTCCCGAGGACAGAAAGAAAGACCCCGTACTGCTCTACGGAAAGATCTGGGACAAGGGATATGCCGGACTTATGGACGATGGCAAGGTCGATGCCCTCAAGGAGAGCTCGAAGAAATTTGAAGGTATCACAGTTATAGTCGGAAACGGCGCACTCTGTGATGAACTCAGAGCGATAGTCGATTACAAGATATTCGCCGACATCACTCCGAAGCAGGCTGTCCTCAACGTCAAGAAGGGCGGATATTTGAATTACGGAGTCGATGAGCCGCTGCCCTTCAAGATAGCTATGCGCCGCAACTATTATTTTGACTTCGACCTCAGCTTCAATCTGAGAAAGAAGCTGCTCGAAGGCGATGGCTTTGAGCTTTACATATCGGCTGATATTCCCGATGCTATGAAGGCTATGCCTTATTCGACCATGAAGGCACTTCTCACACGCGCTTCGGATTATCCGTTCAGATGCCGTCCGGTATATCTCGAAGGCGTTTGGGGCGGCTACTTCACCATGAAGGAGAGAAATCTTCCGAAGGAGATGAAGAATGCGGCTTGGATATTCGACCTTATCCCGATGGAAGTATCACTTGTACTCGAAATAGACGGTCTGGAGCTTGAATTCCCCTACTACACCTTTATCGGTGCAAACGGCGAAAAGTTGCTCGGAAAGCAGTGTGTAAAGGACTTCGGCGGATATTTCCCAATAAGATTCAACTTCGATGACACCTTCCATTCCTCCGGAAATATGTCGATACAGCTCCATCCGGGCGAGCAGTTCCTGAAGGAAAATTCTAACGAGCTCGGCAGACAGGACGAAAGCTATTATATCGTTGCAACAGCTCAGGATGCGAAGACCTATCTCGGCTTCAGACAGGATGCCGACATAGACGGATTCCTTTCGGACATCAAGCGTTCCGAGACCGAACACACTCCGGTTGACTATCAGAAGTATATCTATGCGGTCGAATCGAAGCCGGGCGTACAGGTAATGATACCGCACGGAACTATCCATGCTTCGGGAAGAAACCAGCTCATACTCGAAATAGGCTCGCTGACGGTCGGTTCGTATACCTACAAGATGTATGACTACCTGAGAAAAGACCTCGACGGAAATCCGCGCCCGATACACAGCTATTACGGCGAGATGAACCTCAACCGCGATATGCGTGAGGAGTATGTAAAGGAAAATCTCGTAAACGGCGGCAAGCGCACTCTCCGTTCGGGTGACGGCTGGGAGGAATATGTCGTTGGCGAATGCGACAGACTCTATTTCTCGCTCAGAAACGAAAAGTTCGGCGAAAAGATCGAGGACGACACGAAGGACGATTTCCATGTACTGACGCTCGTAGACGGCGAAGAGGTCGAGATACGTTCCAAGAAGGATCCGTCTCTCTCGTTCACACAGCACTTCCTCGACATCGTAGTCGTTCCCGCTTCCTTCGGAGAATATGAAGTCATCAACAAGAAGCCCGGTACTGTAATAGTCGAGCATAAGACTCAGCTTAAGAGATGAAAAAATATATAATTGCGATAGATGCCGGCGGAACATTCTTCAAATCGGCGGTCGTATCGAGCGATGCCGAGATACTTGAGGGTTCGGTTGAGCAAGTTCCGGCAAATTCGGACGGCGCATTCGAAGATGTTCGAGAGGGATATTTGAAGACCCTCGCATTGCAGCTCGACCATGCCGAAAAAGCCGGTATCGAGATCTCTGCCGTTGCGATCGACACGCCTGGTCCGTTCGACTATGAGAACGGAATGTCAAAGATGGAGCATAAGTTCAAGGCGATATACGGCATACCGCTCAGACCCTTGATACGTGAGGCTGTCGGTGACCTTCCGATAACCTTTGTACACGACTCGGCTGCGTTCTTGTCGGGAGAGATGTGGCATTCACCCTACGGTGAGTATAAAAATGCCGCAGGTGTGATGATCGGTACAGGACTCGGTTTTGCCACCATGAAGGACGGAATCGTACTCAGAAAGCCTGACGGTTCGCCGCTCTATTCAGTCTGGGGACAGGCATACCGCGATGGTATCGCCGAGGACTATGTTTCGGGGCGCGGAATAGCTGCAAGATACAGATCTTCTGTGCGTTCGGCAAAGGAGATAGAGCAGCTGGCACTCGGCTCGGATGCTGAAGCCAAAGAGGTATATGCCGAGACCGGAAGGATACTCGCAGAGGTCATAAAGCCTTATCTTCAGATCATTGGTGCAGAGATACTCATTCTCGGCGGTCAGATAAGCCGCGGACTTCCACTTTTCGAAAATGAGCTTCGCGAGGGTCTGAAAGAAGTTGAGACTTTAAATGTCATCACCCGTTCGAAGCGGCTCGAAACATCACATATGCTCGGCGCAGCATACGACTGTTGCCTTAAGCTCGGTCTCGATGTGTGAATAAAATGTAAAATCGAAATTCGCTCCGGAAAAGTCTTGCATTTTCGGGGCGAATCGTGTATAATATATACTGTCGGAGTTACGTAACTTTAAAACTAATTACGTAACTCTTAGTAATGTAAATCAAATGAATTGGAGTTGTTTAAACTGCGCTGCTACCTGAATATAAAGGAAAGCTACGATCATCTTTCCACAAGTGAAAAACGTATTGCAAAATACATAATCGACAATCCGAACGAGGTCGTCAAGATGTCGATAACCGATCTGTCCGAAAAATGCGGAACGAGCAAGCCGACTGTCGTAAGGCTTTGCAAAAATCTCGGCTACAACGGCTACAAGGAGCTTTGTATGTACCTTAACGCCGACATAATGCTGAGCGAGGACGGTGAGATGAGCTATAAGGACATAAATCCGAATGACGATTCGCCCGATATAGTCTCAAAGGTTTGCGACAACAACATCAAGGCTATCAAGAACACTATGGAGATAATGGACTACGAGGCTCTCAGCAGAGCGGTAGAACTTCTGATAAATGCGCGCAGGATAGATTTTTACGGAGTCGGAAATTCGGGATTCGTTGCACTTGACGCACAGAACAAATTCCTTCGCATAAACAAGCTCGCAACGGCTCAGACCGATCCGCACCTTCAGATACTTACAGCTTCAAATCTTTCGAAGGATGATGCGGCGGTGTTCATATCCTACACCGGCGAGACACGCGACCTTCTTGATACGCTTGAGATAGCGAAAGCGAACGGCGTAAAGACGATAAGCATAACGCGGCTCGGCAAAAATTCGCTTGCGGCGGCGACCGATATAAATCTTTTCATGGTGTCTGACGAGAATTTTATCCGTTCGGGTGCTATGAGTTCGAGGATAGGTCAGCTTTGCATAATCGATATTCTTTTCTCGATAGTTACGAGCAGGATATACAGCGATGTGAAGCCTTATCTCGACCGTTCGATGAATGCCTCGAAGAAGAAAAAGACACTTATGATATAAGTTATTGATGTTTATTTTGAGCGGATAACGAAAATGCTCAATTAAATTTCGCGGTCGGTAGGTATATTTATAAAATTTACGTATTGACAACCGACCGCGAATGTGATATAATATTAAAAATGTAAGCCAAATTCAGAACACGTTATTTTCGGAGGTAAAAAATGCAGAACCAACCCGCGTATCTCATTCTTGCAAACGGCAGGGTATTTGAAGGTGTTTCTATTGGTAGTCAGTCCGATGCTATAGGGGAAATTGTTTTCACTACAGCTATGACAGGTTATCTCGAAACTCTTACCGACCCCAGCTATTGCGGTCAGATCGTTATTCAGACTTTTCCGCTTATAGGTAATTACGGTATCACTCCCGATATGGAGAGCGACAAGACCGTTCTTTCCGCTTATATCGTCAGAGACCTATGTCAAGAGCCTTCGAATTTCAGATGTGAAGGTGCTCTTGGCGTTTTTTTAAGCGAGCACAATATCCCCGGAATCGCCGGTGTCGATACACGTGCGCTCACACGCATAGTGCGTGAGGTCGGAGTTATGGCTGCGAAGGTCGTACATAAGTATCCCGAGGATATGGATGCCGTACTTTCCGAGCTTGCTTCGTTCAGCGTAAAGAATCCGGTCGAAAGAGTCACCTGCAGCGAAATACATACAGACACTCCCGAAAATAAGGAGCGCAGAGTAGTCCTCTGGGACTTTGGCACGAAGGAAAGCATACGCGGCGAGCTTCTCAAGCGCGGCTGCGAGGTAGTCACAGTTCCGGCATCGACTCCATTCGAAAAGATCATGGAATACAAGCCCGACGGCATCATGCTCTCGAACGGCCCCGGCGACCCGCGTGACAATGCGGCGATCATCGAGGAGATCAAGAAGCTCATCGTGGCTAAGATACCGACCTTCGGTATATGCCTCGGTCATCAGCTCATGGCACTTGCGGCAGGCATGACCACCGCAAAGCTCAAATACGGTCATCGCGGCGAAAATCAGCCGGCGATCCGCACCGAGGACGGCAGAGTGTTCATAACCAGCCAGAACCACGGCTACGCGCTCTGCGAGGATTCGCTCGTTCCGAACGCACGTATAAGCTATAAAAACGGAAATGACGGAACTATCGAGGGAATTGATTATACAGATTTCCCGGCATTCACCGTTCAGTTCCACCCCGAAGCATCGGGCGGTCCGCTCGATACGCAGTTTTTGTTCGACAGATTTATCGCAATGATGGAGGAGAGTAAGTAATATGCCGCTGAATAAAGAACTCAAAAAGGTAATGGTCATCGGTTCAGGTCCTATAGTCATCGGTCAGGCGGCTGAATTTGACTATGCGGGAACTCAGGCCTGCCGCGCACTCAAGGAGGACGGTCTCGAAGTCGTTCTCGTAAACTCCAACCCGGCTACCATAATGACCGACAACGCAATGGCGGATGAGGTCTACATCGAGCCGCTTACCATCCCGACTATCAAGCGTATAATCGAAAAGGAGCGTCCCGACAGTCTTCTCTCGACTCTCGGCGGTCAGACCGGACTCAACATCTCGATGCAGCTCGCAAAGGAAGGCTTCCTCGATAAGATGGGCGTAAAGCTCCTCGGCGCAAAGCCAGAGACCATCGACAAGGCAGAGGACAGACAGTCCTTTAAGGACACCATGCAGAAGATCGGTCAGCCCTGCATTCCCTCGCTCGTAGTTACCGACCTCGAATCGGCTCTCGCCTTCGCACATACGAACGGCTATCCGCTCATCATTCGTCCGGCGTTCACCCTCGGCGGCACCGGTGGCGGTATCGCTCATGATGAGGCTGAATTCATCGAGATCTGCAACACAGGTCTCCATGCCTCGCCCATACACCAGATCCTCGTTGAAAAGTGCATCGCGGGCTGGAAGGAGATCGAGTTTGAGGTAATGCGCGACTCTGCCGGAAATACCATCACTATCTGCTCGATGGAAAACGTTGACCCGGTAGGCGTTCACACCGGTGACTCGATAGTCGTTGCTCCCGCAGTTACCCTTTCGGACAAGGAATATCAGATGCTCCGCTCGGCGGCTCTTCAGATAATCGACGAGCTTGAGATCGAGGGCGGCTGTAACTGCCAGTTCGCGCTCCATCCCGAGAGCATGGAATATGCCGTTATCGAGGTCAACCCGAGAGTTTCGCGCTCCTCAGCTCTCGCTTCGAAGGCTACCGGCTACCCGATCGCAAAGGTCGCGGCAAAGATCGCCATCGGCTACACTCTCCCCGAAATACTCAACGCCGTCACCAAGAAGACCTACGCTTGCTTCGAGCCGACCATCGACTATGTTGTCGTTAAGTTCCCGAAGTGGCCGTTCGATAAGTTCGTCTACGCAAAGCGTACACTCGGTACTCAGATGAAGGCTACCGGTGAGGTAATGGCTATAGGCACGACCTTCGAGCAAGCTATAATGAAGGCGGTTCGCGGAGTCGAGATCGGTATGTCCTCGCTCTCGCACAAGAAGTACCGCAGCCTTTCGGACGAGGAGATCGCAGAAAGACTCCACAATGTCGATGACGAGCGCATCTTCATAATCTATGAGGCACTTCGCCGCGGCACCTCCGTCGATACCATCCACGAGATCACCATGATCGACGAGTGGTTCCTCAATAAGTTCGGAAACCTCATTGCAATGGAGAATTCGCTCAAGAACGAGACTCTCGACAATGAGCTTTACCTCAGCGCAAAGCAGCTCGGCTATCCCGATAAGGTCATTGAGGAGCTTACCGGAAAGGCTCTTCCCGCGGGAAT
>CAZRVL010000068.1:0-11169 GCA_964603455.1 uncultured Lachnospiraceae bacterium | reverse complement strand
TACCGCAGAGGAAAGACTTCTCCGCGCTATTTTCGGCGAAAAGGCAAGAGAAGTCCGCGATACATCTATGAGACTCCCGCACGGTGAATCCGGTATCGTAATCGATGTCAAGGTATTCTCAAGGGAAAATCAGGATGAGCTGCCGCCCGGAGTAAACAAGGTCGTCCGTGTCTATATCGCTCAGAAGCGTAAGATCTCGGTCGGTGACAAGATGGCAGGTCGTCACGGAAACAAGGGTGTCGTTTCGAGAATACTTCCGCCGGAAGATATGCCTTTCCTTGCAGACGGAACTCCGCTCGACATCGTGCTCAACCCGATGGGCGTGCCTTCGCGTATGAACATCGGACAGGTGCTTGAAGTCCATCTTGGAATCGCAGCACGCAAGCTCGGCTGGAAGATAATGACTCCGGTCTTTGACGGTGCTAACGAGCAGGATATTGCAGAGTGTATGCTTAAGGCGGGAATGGACAGAAGAGTCCTTCCGAATGAAAATGTAAACGGCAAAAAGCTGTTTGAAGAATTTTACGATGACAATGGCGAGCGTCAGCTTCGTCCGATAGTCGGAGATGAGCGTCAGGATCTGGCGCATCTCGAAGAGCTTCGTGTTGCGGACACGCTTCGTGTTGTAGATGGTAAGTCGATACTTTATGACGGCCGTACAGGTGAGCCGTTTGACAACCCTGTTACAGTCGGTATCATGTATTATCTTAAGCTCCATCACCTCGTTGACGATAAGATACACGCACGTTCTACAGGTCCTTACGGTCTTGTTACGCAGCAGCCTCTCGGCGGTAAAGCTCAGTTCGGCGGACAGCGTTTCGGAGAGATGGAGGTATGGGCACTCGAAGCATACGGTGCGGCTTACACTCTCCAGGAGATATTGACTGTCAAGTCGGACGATGTAACCGGTCGTGTAAAGACTTACGAAGCTATAGTCAAGGGTCAGAACATTCCTACACCGGGCGTTCCCGAAGCATTCAAGGTGCTCGTAAAAGAGCTTCAGTCGCTGGCACTCGATGTTAAGGTTCTCGACCGTGATGGCAAGGAGATCGAGCTTTCGAGCCTTGGTGATGACGATGAGGATTATATCCCCAATTACGTTTCGGATGAAGACATTGGAGAGGTCGTTCCCGAAGAGGATGAGATAAAGAACGGCTTTACCGAGGAGCATCCGGATGATGAAGATGATGATTCGTTCGAGGATGATGAAGTTATCGATGTTGATTTTGAAGACGACGATGCTTATGATGAAGACGATGAGTAATATGGGGAGAAGGGAATTAAATGGAACACAACGTATTTGATTCAATTAAAATAGGTCTGGCGTCCCCTGAAATGATCAGAAGCTGGTCTTACGGCGAAGTAAAGAAGCCGGAGACCATAAACTACCGCACGCTCAAAGCTGAGCGTGACGGTCTCTTCTGCGAGCGTATTTTTGGTCCTACAAAGGACTGGGAATGCCTTTGCGGAAAATACAAGCGCGTCAGATACAAGGGCAGAATATGCGAAAAGTGCGGAGTTGAAGTCACTACTCGCAAGGTTCGCCGTGAGCGCATGGGTCATATCGAGCTTGCCGCACCGGTTTCGCATATATGGTACTTCCGTGCCATACCGTCGAGAATGGGACTTCTGCTTGACATAACCCCCAGACTTCTTGAAAAAGTACTTTATTTTGCAAGCTATATAGTTGTCGATCCCGGCAACACAGACCTTGCAAAGATGCAGCTCCTCAACGACCGTGAATATCAGGAAAGCGTTGAAAAATGGGGCAAGGGCGCGTTCCGTGTCGGAATGGGTGCGGAAGCGATAAAGGAATTGCTTCACGAGCTTGATCTCGAACAGCTTTCAAAGGAGCTTCACGAAGAGCTTGACAAGTCTCAGGGACAGAAGAAGATCCGTATAATCAAGCGTCTTGAAGTTGTTGAAGCCTTCAGAAAATCAGGCAACAAGCCCGAATGGATGATACTCGATGTTATCCCGGTCATTCCTCCGGATATACGTGCGATGGTACAGCTTGATGGCGGACGTTTTGCTTCGTCCGACCTCAACGATCTCTACCGCAGAGTTATAAACAGAAATAACCGTCTGCAAAAGCTGCTTGAGCTCAAAGCTCCGGATATAATCATCCGCAATGAGAAGCGTATGCTCCAGGAAGCAGTCGATGCACTCATCGATAACGGTCGCCGCGGCAAGCCCGTAACCGGTCCGAACAACCGTCCGCTCAAATCACTTTCCGAGATACTTCGCGGTAAGCAGGGACGTTTCCGTCAGAACCTTCTCGGTAAGCGTGTTGACTATTCTGGACGTTCGGTTATCGTTGTCGGTCCGAATCTTAAGATATATCAGTGTGGTCTGCCTAAGGAAATGGCTCTTGAACTTTTCAAGCCGTTCGTAATGAAGCGTCTTGTCGAGACTCAAAAGGCTACCAATATCAAGGATGCAAAGAAAAAGGTCGAAAAGGTAGACGTTGCGGTCTGGGATGCACTTGAAAACGTTATCAAGGAACATCCTGTGCTTTTGAACCGTGCGCCTACACTTCACAGACTTTCTATCCAGGCATTTGAACCGATACTTGTCGAAGGACGTGCTATAAAGCTTCATCCGCTCGTTTGTACTGCGTTCAACGCAGACTTCGATGGAGACCAGATGCCGGTACACGTACCGCTTTCCTCCGAAGCACAGGCTGAGGCGAGATTCCTCATGCTTTCGGCTAACAACCTTTTGAAGCCGGCTGACGGACGTTCGGTCACGACCCCTGGTCAGGACATGGTTCTTGGTTCTTATTATCTGACCATCGACCGCGCAGGCGAGATCGGTGAGGGTCATGTTTATCGTGATTTCAATGAAGTCATGATGGCTTATGCAAATCACCTTGTCGGTATGCACGCAGCCATAAAGGTTCGTGTTGAGCGCGAGATTGAGGGCAAGGTATATTCGGCTGTTATCGATGCTACTCTCGGACGACTTATATTCAACCGTCCTATACCTCAGGATCTCGGCTTTGTCGAGCGTCCGACTATAGAAGAGCTTTACGATGATCCGGAGCATCCGGATGTGCCGAATCCAGAAAAGGTCAAGCAGCTGCTCTCGCTTGAGATAGCTTTCCCGACCAAAAAGAAGGATCTCGGTAAGATAATCGATATGTGCATAAAGCAGCATGGTGCTTCCACCACCGCACAGGTGCTTGACAGCATCAAGGCTATGGGCTTTAAGTATTCGACTCTCAGCTCGATCTCTATAGCAATCGCAGATATGACCATCCCGCCGAAGAAATACGAGATCATAAAGGACGCTGAAAAGCAGGTCCTTGACATCATGAAGCATTTCCGCCGCGGTGCATACTCCGAGGATGAGCGTTATAATGCAGTCATTCATGTTTGGGAGCAGGCGACCAAGGACGTTGTTGCAGCCATGCAGGACGAATTTGACCGTTACAACCCGATCAAGATGATGAGTGATTCCGGAGCGCGTGGTAATATCACTCAGATGAGACAGGTCGCTGGAATGCGCGGACTCATGTTTGCTGCAAACGGTCGAACCATGGAAATGCCTATCAAGTCCAACTTCCGTGAAGGACTTAATATACTCGAATATTTCGTTGCGGCAAGAGGTGCGCGTAAGTCGCTTTCCGATACCGCACTTAAGACCTCCGACTCGGGATACCTTACCCGCCGTCTGGTCGATGTCTCGCAGGATGTTATCGTCCGTGAGGATGACTGCGGAACACGTCACGGTATATGGGTATCCAAGATAGTTGATGGAAATGAAACTATCGAGCCTCTGAAGGACAGACTTATCGGACGTTTTGTTATCGGCGATGTAGTCGATCCCAACACCGGAAAGGTCATAGTCGCAGACAACACTATGATCACGGATGAGCAGGCTGACGAGATCGTAAATGCAGGCATAGAGCGCGTTCTTATCAGAACGATTCTCGAATGCCGCGCAAAGCATGGTGTATGCTCGCACTGCTATGGTATGGATCTTGCATCCTCCCATCCCGTCAATGTCGGTGAAGCAGTCGGTATCATCGCGGCACAGTCTATCGGTGAGCCCGGTACTCAGCTTACCATGCGTACCTTCCATACCGGAGGTGTTGCAGGTGCGGATATTACCCAGGGTCTTCCGAGAGTCGAGGAGCTTTTTGAGGCTCGCAGACCTAAGAAGTCGGCTATCGTTACAGAAGCTGCCGGGACTGTTCATATCCTTGAAAACAAGCGTATGCACACTATCAATGTCACGACCGATGACGGAAACGAATTGTCCTATCAGATACCCTTCGGTGTCCGCATGATCGTTGAAGATGGTCAGCACGTCGAAGCCGGAAAGCCACTTACCGAGGGCTCGATCTGCCCGACCGATATTTTGCGCATAAACGGTCTCGATGCTGCGTATGACTACATCATCCGCGAAGTTCAGAAGGTTTACCGCTTGCAGTCGGTTGAGGTCAACGATAAGCATATCGAGGTCATTGCACGTCAGATGACACGCAAGACTCATATAGAGGATTCCGGAGATACCGAATTGCTTTCGGGCTCTGTTGTGGATCTGCTCGAACTTGAGCGTGAGAACGAAAAGGTTCAGAAGCGCATAGATGCCGGCGAAGTCGATCTCAGACTTGCAGTCGGAACACCTGTTCTGCTCGGTATCACCAAAGCAGCACTTCTCACAGATTCCTTCCTTTCTGCTGCATCCTTCCAGGAGACCACAAAGGTACTTACAGAGGCTGCGATCAGAGGTAAGGTCGATCATCTGCTCGGACTTAAGGAAAATGTCATCATCGGTAAGCTTATCCCTGCCGGAACCGGTATGGAATGCTACCGCAATATCGAAGTCGATAAGGTTGACGAAAACGGAAATATTCAGGCTACCTCAGAGGCAGTCTGACGAATCAGACTTGCTCGAATTTGAGAGTGTTCTCAGACTTCGGGCAAGTCTGAGATTTGCTCATGCACTTTAATGCTTTAATTCGAAAAAGAACAACTGCGAATAGCTGTGGATCATTTGTTGCTTGCCGCAAGGAGCAAAGACAATGTTTATAAACAAATAACATCTGTGGGTTCATTTTGACTGAGCAAGAGCTGAAAATGATATTACGGTCGTGATAAATTGGCTTTGTCGAGCATATAAATATTTGAAAGTGATTTGATTTATGGAAAATATTATTGTCAGAAAATATCATGAAGCCGATCTTGCCGCTATGATCGAGATATGGAACGAAGTGGTTGAGGACGGCATAGCTTTTCCGCAGTACGAGCCGTTAAATGAAATCTGTGGGGCTGAATTTTTTTCTTCGCAGACTTATTGCGGCGTTGCCGAAGTTGATGGCAGTATCGTTGGGTTATACATTCTCCATCCGAATAACGTTGGCAGATGCGGGCATATCGCGAATGCAAGCTATGCGGTGAAATCGAATTTTAGAGGACTTCATATAGGCGAAAAGCTTGTTCTTGACTGCCTGTCAGAGGCTGCAGCGCATGGCTTTCGGATAATGCAGTTCAATGCTGTGGTTGCAACGAATATTCATGCGAGACATTTGTATGAGCGACTTGGCTTCAAGCAGCTCGGCGTTATACCGAAAGGCTTTTTGATGAAGGATGGGCATTATGAGGATATTTGTCCGTATTATATCGAGCTTTTGTGTGCGAAAGAAATTTAATCGCCAATATATCAACTAAAAGTTGAAAATTATGATATAATATCGCCTTGTAGTTGAATTTGCGCAGCCTGTTTTTCACGGTGTACAAAGAATTACTGAAAAAAACCTGATAAATGTCATATTGCCTATTGACTTATTGCCAAAAATGGTATATAATATATACATCACAACAAATCATATCCACTTGCGGTAGATATTCGCAGTGGTGAGGGAGAGATAATTATGGAAAGAGTTTATAATTTTTCTGCGGGTCCTTCGATGCTCCCGCTGCCTGTATTGGAAAAAGCAGCTGCTGAATTGGTAAATTACGGTGATGCCGGTATGTCTGTAATGGAGATGAGCCATCGTTCTCCGGCATACGAAGCGATCATTGCAAAGGTAGAGGCAGATTTTCGCAAGGTCATGAACATACCCGAAAATTACAAGGTGTTGTTTCTCCAGGGCGGTGCCTCCACACAATTTGCAGCAGTTCCGCTCAATCTCATGAAGACCGGTAAGGCAGATTACATACTGTCCGGTCAGTTCTCTACAAAGGCTTATAAGGAAGCTCAAAAATACGGCGATGCGAAGGCTGTAGCTTCCTCTAAAGATGACAATTTCACATTTGTTCCGGCGACTACTCGCGAATCCTTCAGACCTGATGCAGATTATGTTCATATATGCTTCAACAATACCATATACGGAACAAAGTATAATTATATCCCCGATACCGGTGATATTCCGCTCGTTGCGGATATGTCCTCATGTATCATGTCAGAGCCGATAGATGTTACCAAATTCGGTGTGATCTATGCAGGCGCACAGAAGAACATGGCTCCGGCAGGTCTTACCGTTGTTATCGTTCGTGAGGATCTTCTCGGAAATGCACGTCCCGAAACTCCTTCTATGCTCGATTGGAAGCTGATGGCAGATAATGATTCTATGTACAACACTCCGCCTTGCTATGCTATATATATGGCAGGTCTCGTGTATGAGTGGATACTCAGCATAGGCGGTCTCGATAAGATGAAAGAGATGAATCAGAAGAAGGCTGCTCTGCTTTATGATTATCTTGATTCTCAGGATTACTACATCGCACCGGTCAAAAAGGAATGCCGTTCCATGATGAATGTTACATTCGTTACCGGAGTTGAAGAACTTGACAAGAAGTTCCCGAAGGAAGCCGAAAAGAACGGTCTTATGAATCTTAAGGGACACCGTTCGGTCGGTGGAATGAGAGCTTCTATATATAATGCAATGCCATATGAAGGCGTTGAAAAGCTCGTTGAGTTCATGAAGAAGTTCGCAGCTGAAAATCCCAAGGCATAAATACAAGTCAAGACTCGGCTGTTAAATGCGGTCAGAAGCCGTATTTAACAGCCGTATTCCAGGCTCATATTTGAGCTGATCGGTACGAAAGGAATGGTCATAAAATGAAAAAGATACAGCTTCTTAATAAGATCGCTAAATGCGGTACAGATATATTCGATGAAAATTACACGGTAGCGGACAACGTTGAAGATCCCGATGCGATAATGGTTCGTTCGGCGGTCATGCACGACATGGAGTTCGGAAAAGGGCTCAAGGCGATAGCAAGAGCAGGTGCAGGTGTAAACAATATTCCGCTCGATAGATGTGCAGAAGAGGGAATCGTTGTATTCAATACTCCCGGTGCTAATGCGAACGGTGTAAAAGAGCTTGCGCTTTGCGGTATGCTCCTCGCGTGCCGTGATGTTGTCGGTGGTATAAACTGGGTTCAGACAGTCAAGGATGACCCGAATGTCGCTAAGCTTATCGAAAAAGAAAAATCCCGTTTCGCAGGAATGGAAATAAAGGGTAAGACGCTCGGTATAATCGGACTTGGTGCAATCGGTGGACCTCTTGCGACTGCTGCGGTACATCTCGGAATGGATGTTCTCGGCTGTGACCCATATATTTCGGTCGAGGCTGCATGGAACATTTCGCGCTCGGTGCATAAGGTCGATACCCGTGAGGATATTTTCAAGAATGCAGATATAATCTCTATCCATACTCCGCTTATCGACAATCCCGATCCGAAGGTCGCAACGAAGTATATGATCAACAAGGACACCATCGCTATGATGAAGGACGGTGTAATAATCCTCAACTTCGCACGTGATGCGCTTGTCAACGATGATGACATCGAAGCGGCACTCAAATCCGGAAAGGTAAGACGCTATGTCACCGATTTTCCGAATGCTCGTACCGCAGGTATGGAGGGCGTTATCGCTATTCCGCATCTCGGTGCATCTACCGAGGAGAGCGAGGACAACTGCGCTGTCATGGCAGCAAAAGAGCTTCGTGAATATCTTGAGCGCGGAAATATCGTTCACTCTGTGAACTTCCCGGATGTGTCGATGCCTCATAACGGTGATGCGAGAATATGCGTGCTCCACAAGAACGTGCCGAATCTCCTTTCTCAGATCACATCTGCTGTATCTGCTCGCGGAATAAATATCGAGAACTTGGCTAACCGCTCGAAAAAGGACTACGCATATACGATAGTCGAGATAATCGGCGACATTCCGGATGTGCTTGCCGATGAGATAAAGGCTATTGACGGTGTTATCCGCGTAAATGTTATAAAATAAAAATTCAATGCACCTCAATATAGATATATTTGAGGTGCATCAAATTGAAGATAAAAAGGAGTTTCGTGAAAGAGAGAAACTCCTTTTTTTAGTTTGAAAGACGTATATTGATTACTTTTAATCTTTTCTGTAGCTCGTTGGTGTTCTGCCGGTTATTTTTTTGAATGCACGATTGAAATTTGCAGTGCTGTTGAAGCCGCAGGCACAGGCTATTTCAATAATGCTGTCGTTTGTGTGATTTAAGAGCTGAACTGCGGTTTCTACACGCTTTAATAAAATGTATTCCCACGGAGTCATACCGTTCAACTGCTTAAATATCGTTGAAAAATATGAACGGCTCATATTTGCCCGTTGTGCAAGATCGTCAAGTGACATCGGAATCGAAATATTTGAATTGATATATTCCATAACCTGATCCATAGCCGAAAGATTTGGGTTTGAATGAATATCTGAGAAATTTTCCGGAATATCGTAGGTTCTGGCAAGCAATACAAGGACGGTGAGAAGACGTATCTTTATTATAAGCTCATATTCAGGTTCACGGTTCTCAAATTCGTGCTCCATGGAAAGCAACAATTTTCCTATCTCGGCAGTCGATTTTTCTCCGCGTTCAAGACGGTTGGAAAAATTCTCATCTCTTTCGAGAAATACGCGCAGATATTTTGCATCGAACATACTGTTTCCTGGAGTCCATATGAATCTCGGTTCAAATTGAACGTTCATTATGAACATATCACCGCTTCCGTTTATTTCGGTTATACAATGTGGTTCATCGCTGGCAAATATGAAAATATCAGATGGACTTATGGTATAGGTCTTGTCACCGACGGTATATGTTCCGCTTCCGCTTTTTATATATGAGATCTCGATCATAGTGTGATGATGATTTTCAAGCGGACGTTTTGAAAAGACCGCGTGCGAATTGAAGAGACGCATAAGTGCTCCATTGCCTGTTTCAGAGATGATATTGTGTTCATTTACCAGCATATAGTCCTCCTTATTGAAAAAATCGAAATATATGTAAAAAAGTTCAAAATATATTTGATGACATTTTGATTGAAATGTAGTATAATATTATTATACCACAAATTTCAGATTTGTCAAGAAAAAGGAGAAAATCAATGGAAGAAAAAAATATTCGCGAGCATATTGAAGAAAACGTCAATACCGCCTCTTCGCCGTCGGATCTTAAGATTACCGATATGCGCATTACAAATATCGATGGTGCTCCCAAGCATTGTCCGCTTATCAAGATCTACACAAACCAGGGTATAGTAGGCTATGGAGAGGTTCGTGACGCTTCGAGCGCGACATATGCACTCATGCTCAAGAGCCGTATTATCGGCGAGAATCCCTGCAATGTTGACAAGCTCTTCCGCAGAATAAAGCAGTTCGGCGGTCATTCCCGTCAGGGCGGTGGCGTTTCGGGTATCGAAGTTGCTCTCATGGATATTGCGGGAAAGGCATGGGGAGTACCTTGCTGGCAGATGCTCGGCGGAAAGTTCCGCGATGAGGTCAGAGTTTACTGCGATACAGACGTTGACGGAAAGCATACCGGTGCCGATATGGGACGCGCACTCAAGAAGCGCATGGAAGCCGGCTACACCTTCTTGAAGATGGATCTCGGAATAGAGCTTATGCTCGATGAGCCGGGCTGTTTGAATGCGCCTTTGGGCTTTTTGGAGAACATAAAGAAGTATTCCGCAAAGGCTATCGCTCACCAGAAGGGCTCTATCGACTACGATATGATGATGGGCAAGAACTATGAGACATTTACTATACCTCATCATGCTACCGGAATTCATATAACCGAAAAGGGTCTTGACTATCTTGAAAATTATGTAAAGGAAGTCCGCGACATCATCGGTTATGAAGTACCGCTCGCTATCGACCATTTCGGTCATGTCTGCATAGAGGATTGCATCCGCTTCGCACGCCGCATTGAAAAGTACAATATAAGCTGGATGGAGGATGTTGCACCGTGGCACTATACCTCGCATTTCGTGAAGATAGCCAACGCTACTACCATTCCGATCTGCACCGGTGAGGATATATATCTCCACGAGAATTTCGAGCCGCTCATGCAGTCCGGCGGAGTTTCGGTCGTACATCCAGATACCCTTACTGTCGGCGGAATGAACGAGATGAAGAAGCTCGGTGATATGTGTGATAAGTATGGCGTTGCTATGGCTATACATATGGCTGAGAGCCCGGTCGGCTGCATGGCTGCCATCCACTGCGCTGCGGCTATCAAGAACGTACTCGCGGTCGAGTTCCATTCCTCCGACATTCCGTGGTGGAAGGATATCGTAAAGGGACTTCCGGATCCGCTGATCAAGGACGGCTTCATCGAAGTACCCGAAAAGCCGGGTCTCGGCATCGACGAGCTTAACGAGGAGCTTATTTCCGAGCACATTCACTCGAAATATCCGGGAGTATTCGAGCCTACCGACGAGTGGAACAAGGAGTGGGCGAACGATCGTACATGGTCCTGATCACAGCCTACACATTAGAATAAAGCTGCAAGCGGAGCCTTCATTTTCGAATGGAGGCTCCGTTTTTGTTTATATTTTTTATTATAAATAAGGAATAATCCGCGCCTGTTCGGATAAAACTAAGCTCGGGAAATGCTTCACGGACAAAAAAGGAGGCTTATGCAGAAAAATGAACATGACTAAGCGCGAATATGCGTCCTACGTCTCACGGTCGTCGCCCTCGTCGGCGAGCCTTAAGAACTGCGCGGCCGCGTTTCTGACCGGCGGCTTCATATGCGTACTCGGTCAGGGGTTGGGCGAGCTGTACCTGTATCTTGGCATGGACAAGGAGGATTCGGGACTGATCGCCTCCTGCACGTTGCTACTTCTGGCGGCGATATTGACCGGGATAGGAGTATTCGACGCGATAGCGAAATGGGCGGGC
>CAZRVL010000067.1:0-11177 GCA_964603455.1 uncultured Lachnospiraceae bacterium | reverse complement strand
CGGATTTGATGGTATAATATAAGCAATACCCTAATAATGTCCGCAAGACGGTCGTCGTAAAAGTTTTGATGTGCATTATTTTCGTTAGCATATCCTGCCAGACAGGGTAAATTTGAGGAGGAATCAAACCAACCATGAAAAAAATCTTTTCCCTGCTGCTCATAGCAGCAATGCTCGCAACGATGCTGGTCAGCTGCGGCTCTACGCTCGAAGAAGATGAGAAGGGCTACACTATCAACGTCTATATCGGCAGCGAGCTTTCCGACTATGACCCTGCGCTCGCATATACCGATGACAGCGCAGTCAAGGTTCTCGGTCTTATCTATGAGGGTCTTACCCGCATAAACGATAAGGGCGAGGTTGAAAACGCTCTTATGAAGAGCTACAAGATAATTGAAAATCCCGATAAGAATGATTACAGAATGCAGATCACCATTAAGGCTACAAAGTGGAGCGATGGTCGTGTCGTATCTGCGGACGATGTAGTTTATGCGTGGAAGCGTATTCTTGATCCTGAGTTTTCCTGCGCAGCAGCTTCGCTTCTTTTCGATGTGAAGAATGCACGCGATGTTAAGAACGGCGATAACTCGATCGACGACATCGGTATCGCAGCTATCGATGATGATGTTATCGAAGTCCAGTTCGAGACCAAAGTGGATTATGATCAGTTCCTCGAAAATTGTGCATGCCTTGCGCTCGTTCCGCTTCGTGAGGACGTTGTAACTCGTTACGATGCTTTCGGTACAGCTGTTTCCACTCTTTGCACGAACGGTCCGTTCGCTATAAAGGGTCTTGAGCTTGGCAAGCGTCTCATGCTTGAACGCAATGTTTATTATTATCGTGATACAGACAATGAGGATGCTCTCGACAAGTATGTAATTCCTTACCGTCTTGAGATCAACTTTGCCGATGACGAAGAGGCTAACACCCTTGCTTATGAAGCAGGTGAACTCATGTATCTTGGTGAGATCGGCATTTCGAAGCGCGCTTCTTATGCAGACTCGGCTACAGTTACCGATCTGCTTTCGACTCACGCTTACATATGCAATACCTCTAAGAGCGTATTTAAGGATGCTTCTACACGTCAGGCACTTTCTAAGGCTCTCGACAGAACCAAGGCTGCAAGTCTCGTCACATTTGCAGAGCCTGCTACCGGTCTGATCCCGTCTCCTGTATATGATACCAAGGTAGGCGACAGCTTCAGAGCAAACGGCGGTGATATTATTTCTGCGTCAGCTCAGTCTGCAAGCGGCAGCGGCAGCTTCACTCTTACCATTCGCGACAACGCATATGAGCAGACTCTCGCTGAGTACTGCAAGAGTGTTTGGGAAGGCATGGGCTTCAAGGTAACTGTCAAGGCTCTTGATGCTGAGGATTACAAAGAGGCTTATGAGAATCAGGATTACGACATGATAGCTGTTGATTATCAGTGCCTTACCACTGATGCTTTCTCGGCTCTCGCTGTATTTGCTCCCGAATTCTCCGGTAACGGCATAGATATTCAGAATGACAACTATGATGCTGTTCCTTATGTTCCCGGATACAATAACGAAGCATACAATGAACTTATCGAGCAGGCATTTGCCGAGAAGGACAGAGCAGCTCGCTCCGCTATTCTCCATGAGGCTGAAAAGCTTCTCATGGAAGATCTCCCGATCATTCCGCTCGTATTCAATCAGGATGCTTATGTCTACAATACCGATGCGCTTTCCGGTGTGAAGGATGCTTACTAC
This sequence comes from uncultured Lachnospiraceae bacterium, assembly GCA_964603455.1. GTDB lineage: Bacteria > Bacillota > Clostridia > Oscillospirales > CAG-272 > Flemingiibacterium. Next base: position 9,444 of record CAZRVL010000067.1, on the reverse strand, counting down.
GGTTTCCGCATCTTCAGCAAGATGAAGCTCAAGGATTGGAGAAGCTATCTTGAAACTGTTGCGGCTGACACAACTGCTGAAGCCGAATAATTTTTTGACTGTTTAATACCAATCAACACCATCGTCAATAATTTAGTAAATGTAAAATAGAGGATTTAGCTTCTGTTTTGCTGAAAAATCAGATCATTTGCCAAAGGAGCGATGCCGATATTCGGCTCGCCCTTTGGTGATTCTTGCCGCGAAGGGATGGCTTTGTAAAATGCTGGCACCGTTGAAGGAAAAAAACGATATAAAAATATTCATATTATATCTTCTTAAAAATTTGAATTATCCGCTCGATTTCAACACGATAAGTGATATTGTCGTTCAGGACGAGTTTGTGAATTACTTTGATTTTGCCGAGTGCTTTGCAGAGCTGCTCGACAGTGGAAATATCGAACAGCTTCCACCCGATCCTAACGCGGACGGTGAGAAGAAGGACAAAGAACTTTACAGGATCACGCCGAACGGTGTTACGATAGCGGAGCAGCTTCAGAGCGCATTGCTCAACATGATCAAGGACAAGAGTCTTAAAAGTGCTATGCGTATGCTCTCGTTCAAATCACGCGGTTCTGATGTCAGCTGTACATCATCAGAACGTGATGACGGCAGATATGATCTGCGCTGCGAGGTCTCAGAGAAGGGAAACAAGATACTTGAGCTTGGTCTTATAATAGACTCTAAATATCAGCTTGACAAAATGCTATATAATTTCAACGAGCGTCCTGAGGTCGTTTACCGTGGAATAATATCGCTACTTACCGGGGACATCAATTATCTGATAGACTGAGTTTACTTGTGCAAATTCAACAAAAAAACGGTGCAAAATTAGTGTGAAACGCCGAATGAACCGTGTTGCACTTCGAATTCGTGTGGGTGAAATATACAAAAGATGCCGTTTGATATTGTGCATAATGCCAAAAACATATTTTAATATGGCTGAAAAACGGACAAAAAGTATTGACATTTTTTTAATTTAAAGTTATAATATTATTAGCCGATATGAAAACGGTGGGGTTTCGATGAATCAGAGAACTGATGCTGAGCTTATAAAAGCTGTTCAAGATGGAAATAAAAATGCTTTCAACGAGATCGTTGATCGCTATGAGCCGCTCATAGTGTCAACAGTCGAAAAATTTCTTTCAAATGAAAGCTTTGGCAAGAGCGACAGAGATGATCTCACTCAGGAAGCTGCTATTGCATTGTACAATGCAACGATGTCGTTCGATCTTTTACAGAGTGAGGTTACATTTGGACTTTATGCGAGGATATGCCTTTCAAACAGTTTAAATTCCGTTCTCAGAAAAAGGATACGTCAGATCAGAGCTGATAAGATTCAACAGGATGACAGTGATGCCGCAGCCGAGGTTGGCTTTGACGAAAGATCGACCGATGCGAGATTGCTGTTGGACAGGGTTGAGATTTTGCTTTCAAAGTTTGAGATCGAGGTCTTCAGGCTTTTCATACGAGGGTGTTCACACAAGTCTATCGCGTTGACACTTAATCGCACGGAAAAGGCCGTGGACAATGCGATATATCGGATCAGATGCAAGATCGCGAAGCTTCTTTAAAAATCAAATATGCCCGTATAGCTTAACAAGAGCGTTGTATGTTATTTATGTAGTATCAAAGGTGTCGGTTGGAATCCGTCTAGGGCAAAAAATATTTTACTCAAGCGAGGGAAAACATATGTATCAGGACGAAAAGTTAATCTGTAAGGATTGCGGGGCAGAATTTGTCTTTACCGCAGGCGAGCAGGAGTTCTACGCAGAGAAAGGGTTCCAGAACAAGCCCCAGAGATGCAAAGCATGCCGCGATGCGAGAAAGAATTCCGCAAAGCCTCAGAGAGAGCTTTACACCACCACCTGTGCAAGATGCGGAAAGGAAGCCAAAGTTCCTTTCCAGCCTAACAGCGACAGACCTGTTTACTGCAGCGATTGCTACGCTGAAATGAAGCAGCAGTAAGTTCGAGGTTTGGCGAATCCTGCCCGTGATTTTCGCGGGCAGGATTTATTTTTTTGAATTTTTTATAAAAAATCCTCGTTAGGGTATGTACAAAGTCGAAAAAATGTGGTATAATAGTTTAGAGGTATGTTTGCAGATATTTTATGCAGCATAAAAACAATAATATGGAAAAAACAGGTAATACCATGTACAATAAAAATTACGATAAAAAAAGGAAAAATGACAGCTCCGCTATCGAGGAGCTGCCGGAGAACTCTTCATTGGTATTCGGACGAAATTCGGTGCTTGAGCTTTTGAAGACCGGTCGAACGATAGATAAGCTGTTCGTAAGACGCGGAGACCGCGAGGGCTCTATAACCATGATAGTTGCTGAGTGTATTTCGCGTAAGATTCCGGTAGTTGAAGTTGAAAAGGTCAAGCTCGATTCGATGACGAACGGGATGAATCACCAGGGAGTTGCGGCTATTGCGGCAATGAAGGATTATTCGACGATAGATGATATACTTGATATTGCGGCACAGAAGGGCGAGAAGCCGTTTATTGTGATCGCAGATGAGATCGAAGATCCGCACAATCTCGGTGCGCTTATACGCTGTGCGGAGGGTGCAGGTGCGCATGGACTCATAATTCCTAAGCGTCGTTCGGCAGGGCTTACATCGGTCGTATGCAAGGCTTCTGCCGGTGCATATGAGCATTTGGCGATCGCAAAGGTCGCGAACATAGCTTCTGCGATAGATGAGCTTCGCGAAAGAAATGTGTGGGTATATGGTGCTGAAGCCGGCGGTGTATCGGTATATGACACTAAATTTGACAGTGCTACGGCGGTCGTTGTCGGAAGCGAAGGCTTTGGAATATCGCGCCTCGTCCGTGAAAAATGCGACTTTATGGTATCGATACCAATGTACGGAAAGGTAAATTCATTCAACGTTTCCTGTGCGGCTGCAGTAATACTCTGCGAAGCGGCAAGGCAATTGAAGGTTTGAATATTTTTGATATACAAAAGTTGATCCAGGCATTTTTAAGAATGCCGGAAAGGATATATGATGCGAAGTAAAGAAAATATTTCTGCTGACGATCTGCTTGCACTTTTGCACAAGAGTGTGGAAAAGCAGCCTGTCAAATCCGACACACCTAAAAAGGTTAGCTCGACTGAGACTGCCGCATCGGCATTAAAGATCGATGACGAGGTTTACGATGATGCAAAGCGCAATCTTTTGTCTGAGAATGATGATTCGGATGTTGATATTGAAGCACTCATAAATAAGTTTATAAAGACTCCGGTGAAGAAAGCGGAGAATGATTCGAACAATGACTTGGTTCAAGAGGTCGAGCGTCCGGTCGATGACGATGATGTAAAGGTATTTGAACCAAATGTGTCGGAGGATGGTAAAGCTGATGATGAGTATTTGGAGCAGGCTGAGAATGATACGGACGATATTCCGGCTGAAGAATATTCAGATGGGCTTGAGGAAGATGAAAATGAAGTCGTTCCGTCCGGAAACTGGGTCGGTGAATTGGCTGAACTGAGCGCGGACGAAGAGGACGAGATCGATGAAGCTTTTTCAAATGTAGATCCAGCTTCAGATCCGATCGTTGAAGAGACATCGGAGGAGGCTGTTCCGAGCGGAAAGACGGCGGTATTTGATATTCAAAGGGTGAAGGAAGCGGAATCTGAAAATGTTTCGAGCAAGCCGAATGAATCGGCTGCTACAGAGGTATTCAACAAGATAACTCCGGAATCTGCTTCGGATATTAATTCCGAATCGAAGACATACGGTCAGCCGGATCCGGATGAAATAGATCAGACCGATCTCAATCTTATGATCGCATTCGGAATGAATGACGAGCTTAAGGACAAGGTCGGTGAAAAGAAGGCTTCTGAAATAGAAGCGGATCTTGAAAAGAAAAACGAAGAGACCATGCAGATACAGAGTATTGGCAGTCATTACGAATACACGGATCGTGCGCAAAGCACTGAGATATTGACAAGATTCAAATCCGAGTATTACTGGGGCATTGGACGTATCGCACTTGCGGTAATAATGTTCATTGCGCTGTTCTGGGTCGAAAATTGCGGAATGTTCGGAAAGCAGCTGCCAGCGTTTATGCGTCCAGAATCTTATCCGATAGTTTATGCGATGATCGATCTTCAGTTCATTGTCATATGCGGTGCTTTGGTCGGCAGACAGCTGATCACAGGTATTAAGAATATGGTGACATTTAAGCCGACACCTGAATGCATAACGGCATTTAGCTTGATACTATCGGTGATTTATACCGTTTTAACTTGTTTTATTGCACCGAGAAGCGGATTTGCGCTTTACAATCTTCCGACTGCCGGCGCAGTAGTATTGGCTCTCATATATGAGTTCATGAATTTGAAGCGTGCGGTATTCGGATTTAATGTCGTCTCATCGAAGCGCAAAAAGTTCGTTGTTTCTCCGGTATCCGATGCGACCGAGACGCTTGAGCGTGAGATATTCAGCGAGTATGTTCCCGCAGATTCAAAGATCATACGCATTGCCAAGACCGATTTTGTGGATGGATTTTTCTCAAAGGTCGAAGGTGAGCAGATCCCGCGTCCGATAATAGGTATACTTATTCCGGTCGTGCTCGTCATTGCGGCGGCATTCTTCTTCCTCGGATATTTCAGAACGCAGAGTATTTATATGTCATTTACAATGGCTTTCCTGACTATTACGGCAACTTTGCCGCTGTCTGCATTCGTTATCTACAGTCTTCCGTATTACAGGGCTTCAAAGCGTGCGTATGACTGTGACAGTGCGGTCATTGGTGATAGTGCGTTCAGTGACTTCGCAGGCTCGGCTGTAATATCCTTTGAGGACAAAGAGGTATTTCCGAAGGGCGGATTAAAGGTCACAAGCATAAAGGTTTACGGAAATAATCGTATTGATGAGATAATTTACAACCTTGCGAGTGCTTTTATGAAGGTTGGAGGACCGCTTGCAGATGTATTCAGTCAGGCAACTCATGATCTCGGACATTCGGAAAACGTTGAGATAGAAACTGTTGAAGAGGATGGCTTTACAGTTACTATTGATGATGTTTCGGTGAGCCTCGGAAAGGCTTCATTCATGGAGAGACAGGATTTTGAGATTCCGTATGATCCTGAGGATAAACGTATTGAAGCTGCAACTATAGGTATTCTTTATATTTCATATCATGGTGAGCTTGCGGCGAAGGTATATGTTCAGTACACTATCGACAATGAGTTCGAAAAGATACTCAATCAGCTTTACAAGACAGGAATGTGTGTTGGAATCAAGTCATTTGACCCGAATATCGATGATATGCTTTTGGCTAAAAAGCTCGGAGCTACGAAGTATCCGGTAAAGGTAATTCGTTCTAAAACCGTAGAGGATATTCCGCATACTTCACCGAGATGCGACAGCGGAATAGTATCAAAGCGTTCGGTCAAGGAGCTTTTGAAGACAGTCGCCTCCTGCGAGAGGGTCGGAAGTGCTATACGCACGAGCTTCATATTTAAGGTATTGGCGATGCTTTTGGGTGTTGTCATAATGGTGTTCGTGCTGTTCTTTAATGCCGTTCCGTATGTCAGGTCTGTATATGCTGTTATGTATCAGCTTATTTGGATTGCCCTTGTGACATTGGTGACTCATTTCGCGGTTTGATCTAAAGGAATGCCGAGTCTCGGCATTCCTTTGTTTTTAAAGTTTTTTATATTTTCGGAAAGGAAAATAATTATGAATAATATTTCACCTAAGACCGCAGCTGAGCGGCTTTTGAAGCGTGTTGAAAAGCCGGGACGATATACCGGCGGAGAATTCGGACAGATCATCAAAGACAAGAAAAATGTCAAGGCAAGATTTGCGTTTTGTTTTCCCGATACATATGAGATCGGTATGTCGAACCTCGGTATCCGCATACTTTACGGCTCTATAAACAGCTTCGAGGATTTTTGGTGCGAGCGTGCTTATGCGCCGTGGACTGATATGGAAAGCGAGATGCGCAAATATAAGATACCGCTTTATGCACATGAGAGCGGAGATGCTTTGAGTGATTTTGATTTTGTCGGATTTACGCTGCAATATGAGCTTTGCTATACTAACGTTGTGAATATGCTTGAGCTTGGAGGCATTCCGATACTTGCTTCAGAGAGAGGTGAGGATTGCCCGATAGTTGTCGGCGGCGGTCCGTGTACTTACAATGCCGAACCGATCGCGGATTTCTTCGATGCCTTTTCAATAGGTGAGGGCGAGGAGTCTTTACCGGAGATGATGCGTCTGTATACAGATATGAAGGAGTCAGGTGAATATTCGCGCTCTGAGTTTTTGCATAGACTTGCGAAGATACCCGGATTTTATGTTCCTTCGCTTTATGAAGTCTCATACAATGACAACGGAACGGTAAAAGAATATCGACCTGTTTATGATGATATTCCGACAAAGATAACCAAGCGGATAATGAAGGATATGGACAAGGCATATTATCCTGAAAAGCTTGTAATGCCGTTTATAGATACGGTCCATGACAGAATAGTGCTTGAGGTATACAGAGGATGTATTCGAGGGTGTCGATTCTGTCAGGCGGGAATGGTCTACAGACCGATAAGAGAAAAATCTGTTGAGGTGCTTGACAGATATGCAAAGCTGCTTTATGAAGCTACCGGATATGATGAGATCTCGCTTTCATCGCTGTCGATCTCGGATTATTCGCATATAGATGAGCTTTGCGATACCTTATTAAAGTGGACTGACGAGGCTAAGGTAAATATTTCACTTCCATCTATGCGTATCGACAGCTTTACAAAAGAGCTTATGGACAAAATATCGACTGTTCGTGCAGGCGGTCTGACCTTTGCACCCGAAGCCGGAACTCAGAGGCTTCGTGATGCGATAAACAAGAATGTCTGTGAGGAAGACCTTTTGCGTGCTTGCCGAGTGGCTTTCGAGGCAGGTAAGAGCAGCGTAAAGCTTTATTTCATGATGGGACTTCCGACCGAGACTATTGAGGATGTCGAGGGTATCGGAACTTTGGCTCGTCATGTGCTCGATACCTATTATGATGTTACTCGTGGTGTGAAGGGGCGTCGTTCGCCTACCGTTACTATATCTTGTTCCTGCTTTATACCAAAGCCATTTACGGCTTTTCAGTGGGAAGGCCAGAATACACTTGAGGAACTCAAGGGCAAGCAGCGTGATCTGCGTTCGAAGATCACCGATCCGAAGATAAAATTCAATTATCATGATGCAGAGGTCTGTCGTATCGAGGCGGTATTTGCACGTGGTGACAGAAAGCTTTCAAAGGCTATTCTCGCGGCTCATGCGAAGGGTGTCAAATTCGACAGCTGGGAAGAATTTTTCAATTATGAGGGTTGGATAAATACGTTTGAAGAATGCGGGATAGATCCGGATTTTTATGCGACACGCGAATTCGGTGAGGATGAGGTGTTGCCGTGGGATATTATCGACTGCGGAGTAACAAAGGAATTTTTACTGCGTGAGAGACATAATGCTCACATTTCAAAAACTAATAAAAACTGTGCAGAGCAATGCACCGGATGCGGTGCAAACTGCCTCGGAGGTGAGAGAACATGGTGCAAGAGATAAATTTTGACAAGATGATGGCGACTCCCGAAAATCCGCTGTCGATACGTGTTAAGTTTTATAAGGTCGGTATGCTGCAATATATATCGCATCTCGATCTGGTAAGGACTATGACGCGGATACTTGTAAGATCCGGAATACCGGCGTGGTATTCTCAGGGCTTCAATCCGAGATTAAAATTGACTTTTGCTATGCCGCTTTCGATCGGTACTCAGAGTGAATGTGAGTTCTTTGACATTCGTTTGACCGCACCGATGAGTAAGGATGAGGTTAAGGCAAGAATAAACCGTGCGCTCACGGATGAGCTTCAGGTTACTGACGTATATATAAGTGATCTGAAATTCAGAGAGATCGGATGGGCGGAATATGAAATAAAGATGACATCTCCGTCACTTACTTCTGATACCGCAAAGGCTCTGACATCACTTTATACAAATCCGCTGTTGGTAACAAAGCACACCAAAACAGGTGACAAGGAGGTCGATATACTTCCGAATATAAGTCTGCGCTCATGCCATTTTGAGGATGGAAGCATTACTATACGTGCGCTTTTGTCTGCTGATAGTGCAAATTATCTCAATCCGGAGTATTTGATCACTGCGGCTGAGGAAAAGCTTGGCTTGAAATTTGAAGATCCGTTCAATGAGTATTATACCATTATCAGGAAAGAAGTATACTTACCGGATATGACAACGGTATTCCGTTAAAAAATATTGTCGGCTGTGGGCTTCTGTGAGTCCGCTATACGAGCTACCGCCTTTTTGAATTGACATAAGGCAATAAGACGCTCTGAAGTATCTGTCTCGCTTAAAAGGCGGCACAGCGCGTCCTCAATGCCGTCAAGCTCGGTTTTGATCACTGACAGACTTATAATATCGCGGCAGTCCTGCCAGCTTGAAGCAAGAGTTTCAGGCTCAAGACTGCCGTTTTCTATTTTAGTACATATATTGAGAAGTGTATCGGTCTTTTTAGTGATGTAGATCGAATTAAAGACTATGAGCACTGTCATAGACAAAAGGATCAGTGTGGCAGTAATAAATGAACGCATTAGCGAAGTATCAGATTCTCCTTTCCGTTGTCATCTACCGTAAAGAGCAGAATGTCTTCGATGGCGATGTTTTGCTTTTTTAGATGTGTAAGCAGCCATTTTCGATTTTTTCCTATGAGAGAAAGGTCGAAATCGCTTATTTTTGAGTCTACTATTAATGCGTGTGCTATTCCGGCTTCCGGTATTGTTTGATTTAGATCGTAGCCGGTAGGTGGCTGAGCGCGTTTTTTGGGTATTACAGATAACTGACCGTTATGCTCGATTATTGCGTATTCAACATCTGAAATATCCGAAATCCCGGCTATCCTGAGCTGGGAAAGAAGTTCTTCAAGGCTTAGACGAACCTTAAGAAGTTCATTAGGCTTTAATTTGCCGCGCTCGATCAAGATATTAGGCTTTCCTTCAAATATCGGTTTAAGAAAGGATATGCGAGTTACGGCGAATGACAGGATGACCTCTATTGAGATGAGTGTGCCAATGGGGATTATCGCGAATGTCAGCGGAATACGGTCATCGGCTATGGGTTGTGCGGCGAGTTCTGAGAGCAGGATGGTAGTGATGAGTTCAGAAACCTGCATTTGACCGATCTGCCGCTTTCCCATTACGCGCATCGTTATCAGAAGTATAGCGTATATCAGAATAATTCTAATTAAAATCGTAAGCATATATCAACCTCCGACAATAGAATTTACTTTAATTAAAAAAATATGCATCAAGCAAACAAATCGAAAGAATTTTAAGAAAAAGTATTGACAAACGGCGTGAGATATGGTATAATAATAAAGCTGTGAGCGAGAGAGCGAA
>CAZRVL010000066.1:0-11407 GCA_964603455.1 uncultured Lachnospiraceae bacterium | reverse complement strand
TTACGTTGAACGCAACGCTCTTCTTGCCTTCGCCAAGCTGCTTTCCGCGGTATACATCGAAGAGCTTTATAGCCTCGACAGTCTTTCCGCCTGCCTTCTTCATAACTGCCTCGATAGCACCGACTTCGAGCGTGTCATCGCATACGAATGCGTAGTCACGTGTGATAGCCGGGAACTTTGGAAGCGGCTTGAATGACTTGCTGAGTGCGGATTTTTCGAGCAGATTTTCAAAATCGAGTGTGGCAACATATACGGGCGCGTCGATAGCATAGGCTGCCTGAACTGTCGGGTGAATCTCACCGAGCGTTCCGAGAAGTGTGCCGTCAGCCGCAAGGATCTTTGCGCAACGTCCCGGATGGAAGGTAGGATCTTTCGTTTCAGCAGTATATACCGCATCATTTATACCAGCTCTGTCGAGCAAAGTGTCACACATTCCCTTAAGAGTATAGAAATCACCGTCACGGAAGAATCCGATAACGATCTGTCTTCTCTCATCCGGAAGCTTAGTAGGATCTTCATCCGGTATATACACCTTCGCCAATTCATATAGCGCGGTCTTTTCGGCATGATAGTTGTTGTTTCGAGCCAGAACTTCGAGCATTGAGGGAATAGCGGTAGTTCTCATGACGCTGGTGTCCTCACCAAGCGGATTTGATATAACTATCGACTTTCTGCGCGGATCGTTCTCCGGCATACCGATCTTGTCATAATATTTCGGGCTGATGAAGGAGAAGGTCTCGCACTCATAAAGTCCCATAGCACAGAGAATATCGGCACAGAGCAGTTCAAATTTCTGAGCGGCGGTTCTGCTTCCGGAGGTTATCGGAGTTACGAACTTTGTAGCCTGTATCGTGTCATAGCCGTAGATACGGAGGACTTCCTCTGCGATGTCGTTCATGCAGCGGCAGTCGGCGCGGAAGGACGGAACGGTGAGAGTATCGCCGTCAACCTTGAATTCGAGCTTTTCGAGTACCTGCTTCATGTAATCCGCGCTGAGATCGAGTCCGAGGAATGCGTTTATGCGCTCGGATTCGAGCTTCATCTTATATGGCTCTTCTTTGCCGCCGTAAACATCGATAGTACCGTCAACGACCTCACCTGCACCGAGCAAAGTGATCAGCTCGCAGGCACGGTCGAGTGCGGGAAGCGTGTTTTCTGGGTCAAGACCTTTTTCGAAACGTCCAGAGCTTTCGGTGCGCATTCCCTGGCTCTTTGCGGTGACACGGACAGAGCTTCCGAGAAAGTTTGCGCTCTCGAATACAACGGTGGTGGTTGAATCGGTTATCTCGCTGTTCGCGCCGCCCATTACTCCGGCGAGAGCGACCGCCTTCTTTTCATCGGCGATGACAAGATTGGTGTGGTTGAGGATGTGGTCGGTGTCATCAAGCGACTTGAAGACCTCACCGTCTGCGGCGGTGCGGACAACTATCTTACTTCCATCGAGGCAGGAATAATCGAAGGCGTGCATCGGCTGACCGTATTCAAGCATTACATAGTTCGTAATATCGACTATATTGTTTATCGGTCTTACGCCGGAAGCGCGGAGTCTCATTCTCAGCCAAAGAGGAGAAGGCGCGATCTTGACATTCTTCACAACGCGAGCAGTATATCTCGGGCAGAGCTTTGAATCGGTGACATCGACCGAAAGATAGTTATCAACCTTGTCCCCATCCTCGGTATAAGTCACCTTTGGAGTCGGAAGCTCAAATGCACGGTCAAACGAGACCGCAGTCTCACGTGCAAGACCGATAACAGAGAGACAATCCGGACGGTTAGAGGTTATCTCAAACTCAACTACCGTGTCAGAGAGTCTCAAAACATCGTGTATATCATCACCGGGCTTACAGTCAATGCCCTCCATAATGAATATACCATCTTCAATAGCACCCGGCATATCGTGGGTCGTGAGATTCAGTTCACCGATCGAACAGAGCATACCGTTCGAAGGAATGCCGCGGAGCTTTCCGGCTTTGATATTCACACCGTTCGGAAGCTTTGAAGGAGCCTTTGCAACAGGCACCATTGCACCGGCGAATACGTTCTGAGCACCGGTCACGATCTGTACCGGCTCAGCCTCACCGATGTCTATCTGGCAGACCCAAAGATGATCCGAGTCAGGGTGTCTTTCGAGCGAGATAACTCGTCCGGCAACAACATTTTCTATATCCGCACCAAGCACTTCATAACCCTCGACCTTTGAACCGGTCGCGGTGAGTCTGTCACAATATTCTTTAGCTTCGATCCCATCGAGAGCAACGAAATCCTTAGCCCAATTTAATGAGAGATTCATTTATATACATCCTTTCTGTATTGCAATGTTAAATATCAATTCAAAAAAATCAGAACTGATTCAGGAATCTTACATCATTTTCGTAAAGATAGCGCATATCATCAATACCATACTTGATCATCGTAACACGCTCGATTCCCATTCCGAATGCAAATCCGCTGTATACCTCAGGATCTATATTGCATCCGCGGAGTACATTGGGATGTACCATTCCTGCGCCGAGAATCTCGATCCAGCCCTCGCCCTTGCAAAGCTTGCAGCCCTTTCCGCCGCAGACGAAGCAGGATACATCGACCTCAGCCGAAGGCTCTGTAAACGGGAAATGGTGCGGTCTGAAGCGTATCTGAGTAGATTCGCCGAACATCGTCTTTGCAAATGTCTCAAGAGTTCCCTTGAGGTCACCCATGGTTATACCCTTGTCAACGACAAGACCTTCGAGCTGATGGAAGAGCGGCGAGTGGGAAGCGTCAACCGCATCGGAGCGGTAAACTCTGCCGGGGGAGATTATTCTGATCGGAGGCTTCTGCTTTTCCATCGTTCTGACCTGAACGGGCGAGGTCTGCGAGCGCAGAAGAATATTGTCTGTGATATAGAAGGTATCCTGAGTGTCGCGTGCGGGGTGATTTTCGGGGATGTTGAGAGCCTGGAAGTTGTAGTAGTCATACTCGACCTCGGGTCCTTCGACTATGCCGAAGCCCATTCCAACGAAGATGTCCTCCATCTCCTTCTGAACCTGTGCCAAGGGATGACGCTTTCCGATCTCAGGCATCTTGCCGGGCATAGTGACATCAAGACGCTCATTTTTCAGCTTTTCTTCAAGCTCTGCACGCTTATTTGCCTCAGCCTTCTCGGTTATTGCATTTTCAATATATTCGCGAACCTCATTCGCAAGCTGACCGATCTTCGGTCTTTCCTCTGCGGAGAGCTGACCCATTCCGCGAAGAACGCCCGTAAGTTCGCCCTTCTTGCCGAGGAAGCGGATTCTTATAGCTTCAAGATCGGCATGAGCATCCTCAAGCTGTGCTTTTGCCGCAGCGCGGATCTGTTCAAGTTTTTCTTTCATGATATAACTGTTCCTTTCTTTAAAGTATCACAAATTTAAGTTGATTTTTTAATAGATATACAGTACTTTGTCGTTCGAGCAAAAAAATACGCCCGTCCTCAAAGTCTGTAAAAGACCGTAAGGACGGAGCGACAAATACTCCGCGGTACCACCTTAATTTACCGTACAAAAATAAATATACGATACTCTTAACAGCTCTTTAACGCGAGCAATACGCCAAAAGCTAACACAAGGACATAAAATCCAGCTTCACGATCGGTGCTCCGAAGCGAAATGCCGTACCGATAATACAAGAACGTCTCAGCAACAGAAATAACATCTGCTCGTTCACTCTCTGTAGGTATTTTTACATCGATAGGCTTACTTCATCAAAGCATGTATAATTAGTATAACATATTTTCAAGAAAATTGCAAGGGGTTATCCAAAAAATCTTGCACAAATAAATCTCTTTTTCAGAATACTGTCATTGGGCAAGCAATATATCTGCGAACTGCGCATCGGAGAGCTTTGCAATATCGAGCGGATCTGCTTCGATCTGCCATCCGATCTTTCCGGCACTTACAAATATAGTAGCAAAATCCTTCGCCGAAGCATCTATGACCGTTCGATATTTTTTCTTCATTCCTATCGGTGAGCATCCGCCGCGAATATAGCCCGTCACCTTGTTGATCTCAGCAACATGTATCATCTCGACAGATTTCACACCGACCGCTCTTGCCGCTTTCTTCAAATCAAGCTCACGCGCCACCGGAACATCGAATACATAATAATTCTTATCATTTCCATGAGTTACGAGCGTTTTGAAGACCCTCTCGACCGGAATACCCATAGAATTTGCAACGGTTATCCCATCCACCGGATCATCATGCTCATGCGGATATGTGTGCGGCGTGTAAGGCAACTTCTCCTTGTCAAATATTCTGTAAACATTCGTCTTAAATTCAGCCATTGTTTTCTCCGATACAAAAAAGCTCATCTGTTATCGATTTTGACGCATCGGTCAAAAGCTTAACATAGCGATCTATCTCGCTGACAGTTTTTTTACCTATAAATCCGGAAAACGAGAGTGCAGCGATTATCTCTCCCTTCGGCGAACGGATCGGAGCTGCAATGCAAAAGCCCTCAGCCTGCGATTCATGCCGATCTACCGCATATCCGTTTTTTCGCACCTCATCGAGCATCGCCGTAAAAGCTTCACGCTCGGTTATCGTGCTGTCAGTCAATTTTTCAAATTTTATGCCGTCAAGTATGTGATCTCTGAGCTGATCGTTCAATTCGGACAAAAGTACCTTTCCACAGGCACTGGCATGAAAAGGCAGAACCGTTCCTACCGGAGGCACATAGTCAACTATCTTGTTCGTGCGCGACTGTCCTAAGATATAGCACTTGTCAAGATCTCTGACTACCAGATTCATTGCCTCTTTCTCGGTCTCCGACAGCTTTGCCATATGATAATATGCGACCTCACGGAGCAGATATAAAAAGTGCCGATGTGCGGTGAAATACGACATATGCACACCTACAGAATACTTCTCATCCTCATCCTGCCAAGCCCAACCGTGTGCGCACAGAGTCTTCAACAGTCTGAACGCAGTTGCCGGACTGAGCGAGCACAGCTTCGCTATCTCATTTACTCCGCAGGATTCGTGCTCCGAAAGGACTTCCATCAAATTAAGCGCACGTTCAAGTGCCTTCACATTATTATTTTCTTCCATTCAAATCACTCCCTACGCTGCTATATTTATCGAGCACAGCAGTATATTTTTCGCCAATATCGGTTATCCTGTATGGGCATACACGCTCATTTGTAAGATCCTCATGAGTTCCGATCAGCTTTTCAAAAAGCATAACATCATGCCATTTCCCGAACTTTACTCCGGCAATATGCTCACGACCGGTCTCGGTAAAGCCAAATGACCTATGAAGCGCGGTGCTGCCGGGATTTGGATCGGTAACGACTGCATATAAATTTAAATAGCCCATCATTTCAAGCAGCTCTGTGAGTGCCGAATAGAGCATACTCCCGATGCCGCGTCCGGAATTTCCTTTTTTGACATATACGGTAAGTTCTGCACAAAACCGATACCCAAACCGTTCCTTATATCTGTGGGCATATGCGTACCCGACCGGAAATCCGTTTTCTTCGCAGACTATGTACGGAAAATCCGCCGATATAGACCGTATGCGCTGTGAAAATTCCTCTATAGACGGCGTGTCATATTCGAGAGAGGCTGTTTCGACTTCAACATACGGACGGTATATTTCAACAAGTGACGCAGCATCTTCTTCATTTGCGGGACGGAGCAGCATCATTTCGGATCGTACCTCGCCTCCGGATTGTAACGGAGATTGTTGAGATCCTCTTTAAGCCTGATACACTTGTCCATATATATATCTAATTCATTTGCAATACACAGCGCATAATAAATTATATCCCATATTTCTTCATCTATAGTTCCCTTGATAGTCTGACCGTCCGAAAGCGGTGCATTGCGAACTATAGCACGTGAAAGCTCACCGACCTCCTCGACAAGCTTATAGAAATACGGATCTGGGTCTCCTCCTCTGTGATCCTTTGAGCGAAGGTACTCCTGAAGATACTTTATAGTCGGAGAACTCATTTCTCGCAGTACTTATCGAGATACTCTTCCATTCTCTCGCGTATCTCGTCATTCAAAACGACCTCACCGTCGATCTCACGATTGTGAAGATGCTCGATAATGTCACGTACAGTAACTATCGGATGTACCTTTATACCGAATTCAGCGCCGATCTCCTTTATAGCCGTAGTTCCCGACTGACCACGCTCCATTCGGTCAACAGAGATTATCATATGCTCGACCTTTACATCAGCCGCCGCCTTGAGCTGCGGAAGAGTCTCACGAACAGCAGTACCGGCGGTAATGACATCCTCTATTATTACAACGCGATCCCCGTCAGACAGCTTCGCACCTACCATATTTCCGCCTTCACCGTGATCCTTGGCTTCCTTGCGGTTGAAGCAGTAGGGCTTGTCTATGCCATATTCGGTAAAGAGAGAGCAAGCAGTTACGGTAGCAAGCGGAATGCCCTTATAAGCCGGACCGAAAAGCACGTCAAAATCTTCGCCGACATTCGATTTCAAGCATTCGGCATAGTATTTTCCGAGCTTCGACATCTGCGCACCGGTCTTGTAATTTCCGGTATTTACAAAATACGGTGACTTTCTTCCACTCTTAGTTGTAAAATCTCCGAAGCGAAGTACGCCGCTTTTTACCATAAATTCAATAAAATCAGTTTTGTAACTCATTTTGTAGTCCTTTCTCTCCAAAAACAGGAGTAGGTCGCTCGACCATGAAAAATAATATTTTATCTATTATACCACCATATATCGAGAAAGTAAAGAGATAAATTGAAAACTTTCATTTCATATCACTCGATTTTTTCGATATTTTTGAGGTGTCTCACCGAATTTTTCCTTAAATACCCTCGAAAAATAAAATTGATCGCAAAATCCGAATTGTTCGCTTATCTCGCTTATCGACAAATCGGTATCACAGAGGAGCTGTTCACACCTGACCAGTACCTCATTGGTTATGTATGCACCTATAGAAACACCGACCTCGTTTGAAAATTTCTTCATCAGCGTGCTTCGGGCTGCATAGACGTTTTTACATATATCATCCACCTTAAGCTCTATTGAAAGATTTGAATCGATATATTCGAGAGCACGGCATACACATTGAGAATAATCGTTCGTCTTAAATTTGAACTCGGGTGCAGTCGCCAAAAGCTCAATAATACTCGAAAGTATATCCGCTTTAAGCGAGATCGAATCTATAGGCGAGGACGACATATACTTCTGTATCATAGTAAATGTTTTCGATGCCGGGAAATCGCATTCAAGCGTCCGTCCATATGCCGAAAGCAAGTCTTTTCCCCTTCCATTCAATAATTTTATGTTGAAATACAGAAAATGTATCCCGGAAATACATCCGTTGTCATATACCAATCCAGACGGGATAAGATATGCTTTCCCTGGACGAAGCTCTGTCCTCTTTCCGCCGCATACTATGAACGCATCCCCTCCGAGAATAAAATACAGCTTGGAATACGGCGGCGCAACGGTGCGCATTTTGCTCCATTCAGGACCGGATTGAAGGTATCCGCTGATGAGTATTTCAAGCGTTATATTGTTTATAAGATCGTTGCATAAATTGTTCATTTCCAACGGCATAGACGATTCTCCATATTTTATATACAAATATACATTGAATTGAGGTCCGAAATAGTGTATAATTTAAATAACAAATATTAAATATTTTTGAAAGGATGATAACCATGAAAACATTCAACACCAAGCACAAGACCGCCCTGAAACTGCTTGTCGGAGTCTCGCTCCTTGCCTCGCTCGCCGTGACCCCGGTTGCGGCAGGAGTTACGCAAAAAAGCACACCGGATTCTTCGAAGCTTCCGAGCGGAACGCTGATCTACAGCGAAGATTTCAACAGCATAAAGGCAGATGATACCGATACCGCACTGAGTAAGCTCGGATGGACAAAAGCCGAAGACCTGCGTAAATTCACAATGCAGCTTTCGGTATCGGACGGCAAGCTCCATGTTGACAACCTGGATGCGGCAAGCGAGGATTCCTACGCATTGATAATGGACAGCGATTATCTTTCAAAGGTATGTAATTCGGATTATACCTATGAATATGATGTGACCTATCTCGATGCAGGAAACACATCGCGATATGTCTCGCTGCTCTGCAATTATGATGGCAAGAGCAATTACAATACCGTAGATATGCGTATACGCGGAGACGGATATAACCAGGTTCGTCTCGGTGATAGCTGGATACACTACAATGATTCGACCTGTCCGCTTCGCGCAACCGATGACAACGCGATAATCAATCAGCTCTTCGGAACAAAGTTCGAAAGCGAAGGTATGCTATTAAAGAACAAGACTGTTACCGTCAGAGTCGAAACTTCGATAAAGAACGGACCGACCGTGTATGTCAACGGCATAAAGGCTTCCGAAATGAAAGCAAATACGGATAAATGGAATACGATCGACAGCTACGCGATCTGCTTCAAGGCTTCCAAACTCGTCAAAGCCGATATAGACAATATCCGCATATGGACAGGCTGCTCGGAAAAGCCGATAGAAGCCGTAAAGACCGAAGCGGCAGCTCAAACCTCTGATATGTCTGCCATACTTGCGGCAGCAGCATTGACCACAGCCTCGGCGATCATCACAATATCAAAGAAAAAAGAAAGATAAAGGATCATGCCTGCCCGCCTTGGGCAGGCTTTTTCATACGCTATATCGGTCGATTCTTTCTGTATTTCTGCGGTGTTTCTCCGAATTTTTCCTTAAATCTCCTCGAAAAATAGAACTGATCACAGAATCCGAAATGCTCACTTATCTCAAGCACAGTGAGCTCGGTCTTACAAAGCATCTGTTCCGCCTCAAGGATTATGGCTTCATCTATATAATTTCCGATAGTCATTCCCACCTCAGATTTAAATTTTTTTGAAAGCGTAGATTCGGAGACAAAAGAATTTGCGGCAAGATCGGAAACTCCAAGCTGAAGCGACAGATGGGAACGTATGTATTCTATCGCCAAAAGCACGCATTTCGAATATTTTGTCGATTCAAGCTTAACATCATATTTATCGATCACCTCAATAACAGAGCTGTATATCTCCTGCCTTAACGCAAGGCATGAACGTATGCTGTCATCTTTTGACAAACCAACGATCTCGGCGACCTTCTCACTGCCGGGATCATATTCCATTAGTCCGCCGCAGCTTTTTAAAAGGTCTGCACCTGTGCTGTCGATAAGATTCACATGAAAATACAACTGTTCCATTGAATCCTCGCAAGCATATCTAAACGAATATCCGGTCGGCAGCACATAGCAATGCCCCGGCAAAAGCGGTATGCGATCATCGTTTTCGATTATATAAGGATCTCCGCCGATTATATAGTATATTCTCGTATAATGCGGATTTACAATATTCCCGCCCCACTCACAGCCTGTCCTTGCGTGCCCGTAATCTATGATCTTCAGCCGGATATTGTTGAGATTATCACATATTTTGTAATTTTTATCAAATATCATATTCGCTTTTGACTGATTTCTCCATATTTCTTACCGTTTATTAACTTGCAGAAAAACGCTTTTTGAGCTATAATATATTTAAAAGCAGTTGACTGCGGATGTTAAAAACTCCATATCTATATGATATACCAAAATCATGTATTTTTCAAGTACTTATCGAAAAAAATTGAAAATATTTTCCGGAAAGCCGATAAAATACGTCCCGAGAACTGCAAGTTTATATTGTGAAATCAAGCTCGAATCGAGCAGAAAGGCAGCTTTTGCAATGCAAAAGCCAAGGTGATAAAATGTCAAGCTATGTTGTCAGAAAGACTCCCGGTGACACCGAATGGTTCCGTCATGACCGCTTCGGTATGTTCATACACTGGGGACTCTATGCAATGCCCGCACGTCATGAATGGGTAAAGAATCATGAGTGTACTCCCGAAGAGAAATACAACAAGTATTTCAAATACTTCGATCCGGATCTCTATGACCCGAAAGAATGGGCAAAGAAAGCAAAAGCCGCAGGAATGAAGTATGTAGTCCTCACTACAAAACATCATGAAGGCTTCTGTATGTTCGATACCAAATACACCGACTATAAATGCACCAATACAAAGGCAGGACGTGACCTCGTAAAGGAATATGTCGATGCCTTCAGAGCAGAAGGTCTCCACATAGGCTTCTACTATTCCCTCATCGACTGGCATCATCCCGATTTCCCGATCGACCCGCTCCATCCCAGACGCAATGATCCGGATGCCGAAGAGCAGAGCAAGGGACGCGATATGCACAAGTATGCAGAGTATATGCGCAATCAAGTTACCGAGCTGCTTACAAACTATGGTAAGATCGATATTCTTTGGTTCGACTTCTCATATGAGGGTGCTTCAATGCCTGGCAAGGAATGGATGAAGGGCAAAGGACGCAAGGACTGGGAAGCTGACGAGCTTATCGCGACCGCACGCAGCCTTCAGCCTCATATCATCATCGACAACCGTACCGGCCTTGAACAGGATCTCTGGACTCCCGAGCAGTATCAGCCACAGAAGTGGGCTACTCACCGCGAGACCGGCGAGCTCGTAACATGGGAAGCATGCCAGACACTTTCGGGCTCGTGGGGCTATTACCGCGATGAAATGACCTGGAAATCCCCCGAAATGCTCATCCAGATGCTCATAAATACCGTATCTATCGGTGGAAATCTGCTTATGAATGTCGGTCCTACCTCACGTGGCTATCTCGACTACAGAGCAGAAAACGCACTCGACACATATGCCGAATGGATGAAGTACAACAGTCGCTCGATATACGGCTGTACTATGGCAGAGCCGGAATTTCTGCCTCTCTGCCCGAACGGATGCAAGTTCACTCAGAGCGAAGACGGTAAGCGTCTTTACATCCACCTCTTCGAATATCCCTTCCAGTTTCTCGAACTCCCGGGATTTGCCGGAAAGGTCGATTATGCACAGTTCCTGCATGATGGAAGCGAACTTCTCTTTGAAGAAAAGAAGGTCTCGCACTTCAGCGAAGGACGCACAGAATCTGACGATTTGCTCGTCATCAAAATGCCTATCGTCAAGCCGAAGACCATTGTCCCGGTAATCGAGCTATTCCTGAAATAATCATTATAAAACAAATTTGCTCGGCAGCTCTCCATTATAAAAAATTCGGGGCAGCTGTCGAGCAAATCTTTTATTATTGTAAAACGCAGATATATTACCCGATATTTAATCAGAAATTCGAAAATCGCCAGCATTTATTTTAGATATATGCGTTTGAATTAAAAAATTAACATATTTTTTCGTCAAACCACTTGATTTATGCGTCCAAAAGTAGTACAATATTAAGGTAATAAAAAATTATAGGAGTGTATAAACAAAATGGCACTTGTAACTACAAAAGAAATGTTCAAGAAGGCTTACGAGGGCGGCTACGCTATCGGTGCTTTCAACATCA
>CAZRVL010000065.1:0-11437 GCA_964603455.1 uncultured Lachnospiraceae bacterium | reverse complement strand
GAACGCGGTTCACAGCTTTTCGAATCACTTTCTATTCTGCCAGAACTGATATTGCTCGATATAATGCTTCCGGGTGAGGATGGGCTTGAAATACTCAAAAGGCTTCGTTCGAGCGAACGCACTGCCGGCATACCGATAATACTCGTCACCGCAAAGACTACCGAGCTTGACAAGGTGAGAGGACTCGATATGGGCGCGGATGATTATATTGCCAAGCCTTTTGGAATAATGGAGCTCGTTTCGCGTGTAAAGGCATTGTTGCGCCGTGCGGGAGGACGTGAGAATACTGAACTCGCCTACGGTGAGATAAAGATACACGATGATTCGCGAAAGGTCACGGTATCGGGCGAGGAGATAGAGCTTACCTTCAAGGAATATGAACTGCTTAAATACCTTTTATCTAATATAAATCGTGTAATGCCGCGTGAGAAGATACTGTCGGATGTCTGGGGCTTCGACTATGAGGGCGAGACCCGAACGGTCGATATGCACATTAAGACTCTTCGTCAAAAGCTCGGTGAGGCAGGCTCGTATATAAAGACCGTCAGGTCGGTCGGCTATAAGCTGGGTGAATAAAGCAGGGAAGGACATTTACAAAATATGGAAAGGCGCATATTCATTTCGCTGCTCACGACAGGCGTAGTGCTGATAATTTTGACTCTGAGTGCGGCATTTGCGATATTCTGCTCGGCTGCCGACAGGCAGGTCTTCGATGTACTTGAAGAGGAGATCGAGATAATCGAGACTGCGCTCAATTCGGGCAATGAGAATATCTATTCATTTTTTAAATCAAACACCGATCGCCGAATAACTTTGATCTCATCTAACGGCGAGGTGGTCTTCGACACATCGATCGAAGCCGAGCTTCCGTCGCATATCGACCGTCCCGAAATAAGCGGAGCTATCGAAAACGGGAGTGCAGCCGAAAAGCGCGGCTCGAAGACCTTCGGAACTACATTATATTATTACGCCAAACGGCTAGAAGACGGAAGCATCCTGCGCATAGCTTCATCGAGCGATCAGATGCGGATGCTCTTTATGGGATCGATCACCTTTATGATATTTATCGCACTCTGTCTGATACTTGCCGCATTTTTCATATCGCGCTGGCTCACGGCGCGGATAAGCGCACCGGTCAAGGAATTGGCTTCGGAGCTTGGAGGTGTCGGGAACGCCCCCGATTCAGATTCGGTTTATCCCGAATTTCGACCGATGCTCGACAAGATACGCTTTCAGCAAAAGGAGATAAAGCGTCAGCTGGCGCGTGTGCAGAAAGAAAAAAACCGCATTGCTGCGATAATAAACAATATGGACGAGGGACTTGTAATTCTGAGTCCAGAACTTCGTGTTATAATGCTAAATGAATCGGCATACCGCTGTCTGCGTGTTTCCTTTCCGAAGAGCGAATGCGGAGGAATGCTGCTTTCCGAGCTTTGCAGCGATGAGGAGATATGTGAATGTCTTATCGGCTCTGAATCGAAGGTCATAAACCACAACGGACGCTATCTGCAAATACATACAAAGCAGATCGACAGCTCGGCAGAACAGCTCGGACGCATAGGACTTATCCTCGATGTGACCGAACGCACCGAGATTGAGCGCATAAAGCAGGATTTCACGGCGAATGTTTCTCATGAGCTGAAGACACCGCTGACCTCTATCTCAGGCTATGCCGAGATGATCGAGAACGGTATGGCTAAGGGCGAGGATGCCTCGCTGTTTGCAGGACGGATAAGACGTGAGAGCGCACGGCTGCTCAGTCTTATCTCGGATATAATCAAGCTTTCAAAGCTTGATTCTTCAAATGTCTCGAATGAGCATGAAAGCATTGAAATGTGTTCACTTTGCCGCGAATGTGTCGATATGCTTGAGATGAATGCCAAACGCAGCGATGTTATCGTGGATTTCAAGGGCGAGGAATGCGAATTGAGCGGCTCTATGCCAGAGCTGACAGAGCTTGTATATAATCTCATCGACAATGCGATAAGATATAATCATCGTGGCGGCAGAGTCGATGTGGAGCTGCATAGGAGCTTGCCGGAATACGAGGATTCAGTCGCGGTATTGTCTGTGTCGGATACCGGAATAGGCATACCCAAAGAGCATCTTTCGCGAATATTCGAGCGGTTTTACCGCGTGGATAAGTCGCGCTCTAAGGAGACGGGCGGAACTGGTCTCGGACTTGCGATAGTCAAGCATGTTGCCGAGCGTCACGGCGCACGGCTCGATGTCAGCAGTGAGCTTGGACGCGGAACTACGATCAAGGTGATTTTTTATAAAAAGGATTAGATCATTTCCATTCCCAGTGTATCAGATCACGGCTCCATGCAACACCTATGCAGGCGTGAGTGTCGAATATCACGCTCTCGTCCTCGGGTCCTGTTCCGTGGAAAAACATCAACCACATATCACAGAGCTTAACGGCAGCTCCGGCGGTAAGTCTGCCCTTTGCCCAGCTCCAGTCCTTTTGTCCGAAGCTTAGGTTCGTGATATACTGCCAGTTTTCAAGGTCGGTCGATATGCTGAGGTCGAGTCCGTTGAGCGGTGAACTGATCAGGTAATATTTTCCGTTAGAATCTATTATACATGGATTCTCACCGCCGGAGTAGCTTCCTATATAGCTCCAGTTTTTCAGATCCTTCGAGGTCGAGCGGCATATCTGTCCGTTTTGCTTGAAAAAGCAGTTCCATTCGTTTTTTCCTTTGAACAGATACGGATCTATCATTCTGCCGTATTCGCTTATCGGAATATCGCCTTTGACCGGTATTGGTTCAGGCTCTGTCCAGTTTTCGAGATCCTTGCTTTTCATCATGTAGAGACGGCAGTTGTCATTTCCGAATTTTTCGCCGTTTTCGCGGCAATAGGTCTGTAGGCACATTATGTATTCACCGTCTGCGAATACTATGTTCCCCGGGCTTGAAAAGTTCTTTGAGCGGTCGCGGACGGTAAGCTTTTTCGGCTCTGTCCAGATCTTGAGATCTGTAGAACCCATATGAACGACGTACATATACGGTGCGCTTTCGTTTGATTCAGTCTCTACTAATGTACACCAAAGGTGTATCACACCATCCCTTACAAAAACAGCGGGATCGCGGAAGGCGTGATGCTCATCACCGCGTATAAGCAGCGATGAGCTGAGATCAGATATTATTTCAGACATTTATTTCTCCATGTATGAAGCTATTACTTCATTATAATAGTTTATTGCGGCAGTTTCACGTTCGGCATAGTAGGATGAAAGATCGGTCGATCTCTTCATAAGCATCTCCTTCATAACGGTCTCGAATACCGCCGGGCGGATGTTTTTATAGCTTTCCACAGCCAATGCTTCGGTCACGAGTCTATTATACCATTCATTGCGTAGAAGTTCAACATATATTATCACCTGAATTTTACAAAAAATCACCATTTGGGGGCGTTCGCATGGCAGAAGATTTATCATATAAAAGAAATGAAGATATAATATACATAGGACAAGATCCTCCGAGCGAATTTTTCGATGTGCTTTTTGGCGGTGTGTCCTATCCCGATCCGCAGTATCGAAAGCGGCGCGACTTTCCGAGAAATCTTCTGATAATCGAATATGTCATACGCGGCTGCGGCTATATATGTGCCGATGGACAGACTCAGACGGTCGAGGCGGGGGATATGTATCTGATAAATGCAAAGCATATTCACAGCTATTTTTCGGACAGGAGCGATCCGTTTGAGAAGATATGGATAAATGTCACCGGAATACTGCCGATGACCTTGCTCAACGCATATCTTCCCGATAGAGGGGCGTATATCGCAAGAGATTGCACTGATGGCTATAGACTGTTGCTTGAAGCTCACAGAGTTCTCTCGGATATAAGTCTAACAAGGACTCAGGCTATTGACAGAACATCACTTATCGTTCATGAGATCATGATACTTCTGCGCGATTCGTTAGACAATGAGCATATTGGCTCTGCGCCGAGCCGTGAGGAGGCGATCAGAGAATGTCTTGATCGGTCAATCACAGCGGATATTTCGCTTGACAAGCTCGCCGCAAGATACTATATTTCGAAAAATCAGATGATACGCATATTCAGCAAGGCTTTTGGGGTAACTCCTATGAAATATCTCATGAAAAAGCGGCTCGAAGCGGCACGCCGACTCTTCGAGAACACATCAATGGGCATTTCCGAGATAGCCTTGCTGCTGAAATTTTCAAGTCCACAGCATCTTTCGTATGCTTTCAAGCGTGTAATGGGATATAATCTTACAAAAAATGTCGAAAAGGTCATTGACAAAAGCTGTGAGCAAGAGCTGTTGAAGAAGCAGAGGTGAGATGATACGATCTTTTGATCAGCATCTGTTTAATGGTCAACAGTACTTTGAAATTAAATTTACATAAAATCCTTGACAATTTCGGAAAACTGTGGTATAATACTGATGTGTGAGTATTATATCAATGAAAGGAGTATCGTTTATGTCAAACAGAGCAAAACGAATTTTGACCTTTGCGGTGGTTTGTGCCGAAATGCTTTTGCCAATGTCTGCGGCGTTGCCGACTGTTCTCGAAAATGAATCTGAGATCGGCTGTGTCACGGTGAAAACGATCGGTGAGGTCGAGCTTGTCGAAAATTCCGATGCGGCTTCGGGACAAAAATTCGAATTTGCCTTAGATCTCGGCGAGGGTTGGGTGCTTCGCGGTATAGAGATATTCGACGGCGCGAAAAATCCGATAGAATTTGATATTACAGGTATTTATCAATACAATTTTGTCGTTCCCGAAGGCGGAGCGCGGATATTTGTGCGTTCTGAGGATCACAAGACTGCAACACGTGCCGAATGTATTTCGGCTCTGTGGGAGCTTGCCGAAAAGCCGTGTGTCGATTTTATCATGTCGTATACCGATGTTTCGGAGGAGGCTGAATATGCCGAGGCTGTGCGTTGGGCTGAATTTGAGGGGCTGATAAGCTCTGGTGAAAGCTTTCGACCGGATGAGCCGATAACACGCGAGGAGCTTGCTGTCATAGTTTATCGCCGTGCGCTTAAGATGGAGCTTTATTCGGACAAGGATGTTTGTGTGCTTCCCGAATCGGTGGATCGTGATTCGGTCTCGGAGTGGGCACTTGAAGCCGTTTGTTGGAATATCTCAAACGGTATAATGAACGAATTTTCCGGAGCTGCAGGTTATTTCATGCCGCAGGAGAATGTGACCAGAAATGAGCTTTCCGAGGCTGTAGCTTCGCTCATGAAGCTGAGTGAGCCGAAAGAGGTTGCGGAGAGTTCAATTGAGTCTGAAAATTTTAAGAAGAATGTTCCGACTAAGATCGAGAAGTTATTTTCGGCAATAGGTGCAAATTAAATATTCGGCGCGGTCGTTTTGACCGCGCCTTTTTACATTTTAAGTTAGATATATGTCATTTGTGCTGCCATATGATCGTAACAGCCTCCGAATCCGGATCTATCTTGTTGCCGTTGGGAATATCCTTGTCGGGGATAACACCGATACGTGTTACATCCTTCGGCTCGATCGTTCCATCGAATTTGAATACGACTTGGAGCGGAACGGCATTCTTCTCTGTCATCGTCAGGCGTTCTTGGCTCGAATATTGGTCTATGCAGAGCTCGCCGTTCGAATCTTTGTATTCTATGAAGAAGGAATATCTATCATCTATGTCATTCGAGAAGAAATATCTCTCGACATTCATAAGTCCGGTCTCATCGTCAAACCATGCCGAAAGCTGCATATAGAGCTGTAATGGCGTGATCGTCAGCTTGTCGATTCTCAGGTCTATATTTCCGAGCTCATCGTTTTCGAGTCTTACCGTAGAGCCGTCATTTTCATATACGAGCCTGTAAATATCGTTTTCGGGAAGGTCGATGCTGAAATTCAGTTCGATCCCGTCACAGAACTTGTCGAACGAAATATCCGCATTATCCGAATTGTCATATTCCAATGCGACCGAATAGAGCGAATCGATCTTTAATGTGTATTTTCCGCCGGTCAGTCGGCTCTGGTCTACCTCTATAAGGAATTCAAATTCAGTCATGCCCGGATCGGCAGTCGCGAGAACATTGCCTGCGAGTATTTGAAGCTCGGCAGCTTTTGAAATGTCACCGTAGCTTTTGAAATCCTGCGACCATACCTGAGTCGTTCCGGAATAAAGCAGCTCCATTCCGCTGTGGATTATGAACATATTTTGGGTCGGCGGGCATTTTACCTTGAAGTACAGGAAGTAGTTTTCGCCGTCACCGAATAGCTTTTCGACAGATACCGTGGTCTTTCCGTCTGTCGCGCTGCCGGACGGGTATTCGGAGATCTGATCGATATACGTTTCATTTGGCGAGACGGCGGTACCGGCAGTTTCCGATAAAATTTTGTCTCCGTTTGGTATCATTGCAACACGGACTCCGACCGTTATGCCGATAACGGCAGCCGCAGCTGTGAGTGTAGAGCAAATATGTCTTCCGGATATTTTCGGTCTCCTTTTGTTTTCGATCTTTGCTCTTATTAATTTTTCTATGCGCCGTTTTGAAGCCCTCGGCATTTTTGCTTCGGTCAGTTCTGGCAGCATTTCCGGGGAACAGGAATCGAATTTTTCTTGCAACTTCATATGATCACCATGATATTGCTTTGAACAGCTTCAAAGCAATATTTTCCTTTCTGCTCTTGTTGAGCTTTATTATTTTATGCCAAGCGAACTCAGCTTTTCACGTATGTAGCCCTTTGCACGTTCGAGACGGCTCTTTACATAGCCTGCCGTCAGACCGAGATCGGACGCTATTTGCTTTATTCTCTGATTATAGTAATATCGCCTTGTGAATATCTCATCATCGGGTGGCGGCAGAGAATTTATGACTGCGGCAATGTTTTCGGAATCTATTTTGCTTGCCACTTCATCTTCGAGGTCAAGCCCCGAATCAAGATCTTCAAGCTCATCGTTCGAGCCTCCGAAGCGTCTAAGATGGTCGACTGCACGGCGTTTCGAGAGGGTTATTATAAAGCTTTTTGCGCCGATTTGCGATGGGTCGAAATCACTTTTCCAGAGCGAAACGAATACATCGGCGCAGACCTCCTCGCAGTCGTGAAAGTTCGGCAGGATACCGTGTACGACTGTCCAGACAAGAGCTTCATAGCGTTCCATCAGTTCATTTAACTCGATATCTGTCATGTTGGCTCTCCTTTGCATGAAGTATAATGATCATTACATAGATATATTCGTGTGAAATCTTATTTTTGGCACAGAAAAATCAAAAAAGACTTGATTTTTTTTTTGATGTATGGTATAATTAATTTAAATAATCGGCAAGTATTGAAAGGATGATGATTTTATGCTGTTACAGGAAGAAATAATCGAAAAAGCGCATTATGATATTATAGTTGCGGGCGGCGGAGTTGCCGGAGTTGCTGCGGCTGTTCAGGCTGCAAGAGTCGGAAAGCACGTGCTGCTCGTTGAAAAGGCACAAAAGCTCGGAGGACTTGCAACGCTCGGACTTATAAATCTGTTTGTTCCGATGTGCAACGGACGTGGAAAGCAGATAATCTTCGGTATGGCTGAGGAAATGCTCAGAATGTCGGTCACATACGGTTACGGCGGAGTTTCAGAGGATTTTGTTGACGGAAAGATACCCGATGAAAAGCTCGCGGAATATGCTGCAAAGGGACATCAGCCGCCGAGATATATGACAAGGTATCCTGCCGAGATATTCGCGCTCCAGCTCACCGAGCTTTGTGTGAATGAGGGTGTCGAGCTTATGTTCGATACGATATTGTCGCGCCCGGTCATTGAGGAAAAGGACGGAAAAGTCAAGGTTCTCGGAGTTGTGCTCGAAAACAAATCGGGCAGGGAATATTATACTGCGGATATGTTCGTTGACGCGACAGGCGACTGCGATCTTGTTTACCGTGCCGGAATTCCAACCGCAGAGCGCGGAAATTTCCATACCTATCTCGGCTTCAAGGTGACGCTCGACAGCTGCCAAAAGGCGGTCGATACAAAAAATATCTCGAATGCCATAACCGGAGTTTCGGGCGGCGGTTCGAGCCTTTACGGTGGCGGTCATCCCGAAAATATTCCGCTCTACTACGGAACGAACAGCTCCGAGGTGAACAGATACCTTGTCTCGAATCAGCTTGAGATGCTCGAAAAGCTTAAAAAGGATGACAGACTTTCGCGTGATGTCGTGACTCTTCCGGGAATGTGCCAGTTCAGAACTACGCGCAGGATAGAGGGCGATTATGTTTTGCAGGAGAGCGATACATATGTGCATTTTGAGGATTCGGTCGGCGCGATAAACGATTTCGACCGCCGTGATTTCCTTTTTGAGATACCCTATCGTTCGCTCGTAAATTCAAAGGCCGAGAATATCATCACGTGCGGACGTACTGCTGCCGGTGACGGATACGCATGGGATGTTCTGCGCGTCATACCGCCGGCGATAATTTCGGGTCAGACAGCAGGTCTTGCCTGCGCACAGGCGATAGATGAGGGCTCGCCGATCGCGAATATTGATGTTTCGAAGCTGCAAGGTTCGCTTGAAAAGCGCAATGTGCTCATACATTTTGATGATGCCGACATTCCGAAAAGCAGCGATACGACTGTCGAGCACAATGATTAAAAAAATATTTGTAAACCTTGGTTGACAAATATTTTAAAATATGATATAATAGTACCATCTCTCAATTAATGAAGGGTGGTACTTTTTTGAAAACGAGAAAGATCGTAAAAATATCAATGCTTGCGGCATTCATATCGGTTTTGTCGCTCATATCTGTACCTATGCCGAGCGGAATGCCGATAACGCTTCAGACCTTTGCGATAGCCTTCAGCGGATATTTTTTGGGGGCGAGGGATGGAGCTTTGTCGGTACTTGTATATATTTCGCTTGGAGCGGTCGGGTTGCCGATATTTTCGGGGGCACGCGGCGGATTTTCGGTTATATTCGGAGCTACGGGCGGATTCTTGTTCGGATTTGTGATATTCGCTTTTATGTGCGGTGTCGGTCGGAAAAATACTGTCTCGGCGATGATATTCGGATATTTGGGGCTAATAGTATGTCATTTTTTAGGTATACTTCAATTCGGAGCGGTCACAAAACGGAGCATGGCTGAGGCATTTCTCGCAGGCTCGCTACCCTATATCCCGAAGGACGCGATCTCGGTCGTTTTGGCATATTGCTTTTACAGGCTGCTTAAACGGCGAAGGCTCATTTCCGCATTGAGCTTGGATTAGTTCCCATGAACATATTAAAAAGCTTATTAAAATACGCGATGTCGGGAATACCAACGAGATCTGCGGCTTCTCCGACTGTATAATCACCTGCCGAAAGCAGTTCAGCCGCTTGTTTTATCCTCAAAAAATTCCGATAGCGTATCGGCGGCATACCGGCATATTCGGTGAACTGTCTGCGAAAGCTGCTTTCTGACATATGGCAGAGCCTTGCAAGGTC
This sequence comes from uncultured Lachnospiraceae bacterium, assembly GCA_964603455.1. Classification (GTDB taxonomy): domain Bacteria; phylum Bacillota; class Clostridia; order Oscillospirales; family CAG-272; genus Flemingiibacterium. The sequence goes on along the minus strand of CAZRVL010000065.1, from coordinate 2,014 downwards.
TGCGGCGGAGACATCGGTGGTATAGTTATTTTCCAAATACAATATAGCCTCGGAAATATTTTCATGAGAACGTGTGAGTGCGGTCTTGAGGTTTTCGAGAGCTATGCAGTGAAGCAGCTCATAAAATATTGAGGTCGTTTTTAGCTTACAGCCGACTGCGCCCTTTGTCCATATGCCGAGCATTCTGCGCATCATTTCTCCGGCGATTCCGTTCGAATCCTGCATTACTCTGAATATTTTGTCGGAGAACGAGAATGGTTCGCCGTCATCGAGGATAAATTCGACAGAAAGGTAAGAGATCTCGTCTGTGAGCCATTCGGAGGTATATGCGCATCCGCTCGGGAGATAGAGAATATCGTTTGGGAACACGTGTATCGGTTCAAGCTCGTCCTCTGTTATTATATATTCACCGCGGTCTATGTAGTAGAATCGGTCGAATCTACGTTGATTCGGAAGGCAGCGATAGGTACGTATCGCCTTTTCGGCAGTTCCGAAGACTGCGAGATAGTTTATATGGAAATCTGTATTGCACAATTCATTGAAGCTGTGAAGTTTCATCGTCATTCCTCCGAAATAATCTTACGTATCATATTATACAAATTAAAAGTCATTTTGTCAATAGCTTTTCCGAAAAAAATGTGATATAATATTATTGCCTCAAGGTGAGGAAAAAGATCGAGCTTCAAAAGGAGCAGAAAGGAAATTTTGCAGTATGCTTTTGATCTGCTGCAAAAGGACATGATTATGAACAAACTGAGAGTATGTGTCATTGGGTGCGGAGATTTTGCGCAGTGCTTCGTTCCGCTTTTCAAGGCGCATCCGTATGTAGAGAAGGTATTTGTCTGTGACAAGATCGCGGAGAGAGCGAAAAGTTACAGCGAAAAGTTCGGTGTCGATATAATCGACAGCTTTGAGGAGGCTATAAGTCGCGATGATATAGATTCTATCGCATTATTTGTTGAGCGTCATTTACACGGACCGTTCGTATGTGCTGCGCTTAAGGCAGGAAAGCACGTATATTCGGCAGTTCCGATGGCATCGAATGTTGAGGAATGCCGGGAGATAGTTGAACTGGTCAAGAAGACCGGGCTGATATACATGATGGGTGAGACCTGCATATATTATCCCTGTTCGATGTATTGCAAGCGCGAGTATGAGAAGGGCAGATTTGGAAATTTCGTATACGGAGAGGCTCAGTATCACCATGATCTTTCGCATTTCCCACAGAGATTCCGCGATGACCGTCCGGCATCGGCAGTTCCGCCGTTCCTCTATCCGACGCATTCGACTGCTATGCTGCTTCATGCGGTGAACGATCATGTAGTAAAGGTATCGGCGGTCGGTTACAGGGATGTAGAACCTGACACGCCCTACAAAAAGGGAGAGAATCCTTGGGACAATGAATTTTCGGATGAATTTTCGCTTATGCAGCTTTCGAAAGGCGGAACTATTCGCATAAACGAATGCCGACGCATTGGTTACAAAGCACCGAGTTCATATGTATCGTCCTTCTACGGCACAAAGGGTGCATATCAGTTCAGCAATGCACAGCACTTAGTGACGAATCTTTGTCCCGGTGGTGTTACGCTCGAAGATGTCAGTGACGAAGTAAATCCACGTGCTATGACAGAGCACAAGGGGGATGCTGATTTCAAGGAGAAGGTTGCAAATCACGCATGGCAGGGAAATGATCAGTCGCCTATGCAGGATGAGACTGTTGCGGCACGTTCGCATCTCACGCCCGAATACATGGCTGTCAAGTCGAATCACATGAATTCCCACCGTCTTCTCATTGATGATTTCTGCACGGCTGTTTACAAAACACTCTCCCGACTGTTAATGCTTGGGTAGCTGCACGCTTCACGATCCCGGGTCTTGTAGCTCATCAGTCCGCTATGCAGGGCGGAGTTCTCCTCGATGTCCCCGACTGCGGTGACGCTCCTGAGGTATGGGGATAAATATCTTAAATTTATCGGGGGGGGGGGGGGAGGAGTGTTTAATTAATGTTTATTGG
>CAZRVL010000064.1:0-11479 GCA_964603455.1 uncultured Lachnospiraceae bacterium | reverse complement strand
CGATCATTTCCTGGAACCCGGGCCTTTGAAAATTCGTACCCGAATAACCATCGTCGATATATACAGACCCGACCTGCCATCCCTGGCGGCGTACATAATCGGTCAGCATATTTCTCTGATTGCCTATGCTCATACTCTCGTGATCGGCTCCGTCCTCGGAAGATAACCGACAATAGATACCTGCAATGTATTCCTGTTGTTCTCTCATTTCAAAACCTCCTTGTTTGGAGAAACAACAGTATAGCGTTGAATGAACTATCTATATATATTTTACCGCGCCCTGCTAAAATACGCAAGGCGCGGCGCCTGTTGTTTCCGGGTTGTTAGCAAATTGTTTACGTCTGGCCCTCGCACAGAATTTTTCTGACGGCGGCCTTGTGTATCAGCTCGCTTGCGGATTTATTCCCGCAAAACATGCTGACTACCCGGACCGTATCACCGGCCGGGGTTTTATATATAGGATGCTCGCCCGTAAGAACGGGAGGGCTTTTATCTGATGTTTTCTTATCTTTAGACATAGATACCCCTTTCATTTTTTATGGTTGAATAACGAAATAAAAGAGGCAAATACGGACGGCTGCCTGGCGTCAGCTCCACGGGAATTTCACCCTCGCGCGGTTCTCGCGCGACCCTACCTATTGCCTGCGACGCCTCACCGCCTGAATAACGGCTGCACGCTCGGACTGTAGCTGTAAGGGAGTCTCATTGTCCTGTCTGCGCGTCCTCGCCCGCAAGCTGCCACACCTGCTTTACGGTCCCGTGTGGATCGCTCACTCCACAGCAGATATAAATATCTGCGAGAGGTCATGGCGCACCGGCCGCCCGGCTATTCGCAAACAGATCGTATCCGTCTGCCTTATGCTGCCGGGAATATTCCGCCCGACGTTCTTTGTCAATGAGCCTGGCAGCCCACGGGGAAAGGGGAACCTGTGGGTGCCTCTGGGCTTTAATTCAGGTCAAAGCCCAGGATAGAGATGATCAGTTTTGTTTCCAGCCTTCGTCTCAATTCTTCATCTACATAGGTACAGTAGTTGCCGTTTTCGTCACGGCCTGTCCTTTTGCAGAGCGAAGCTATGTAGCCGGAATAATGACGGATCACTTCATTAACCGCGTCCGTTTCACCGCGGACGGCGGCCTCGATCACCGGGTACGGGATCATGCGGGTATGCTGTGCAGCATTACTCATCCGCTTCACCTCCCATCAGCTTTTTCAGCAGCCGATAGGCTTTCTGCCGGTGCGTGTTGACCGTTCTTCTTGCTATTCCCATGTGGTCGGCAATTTCACGGTCGGCCATATCCAGGAACCAATACATAAGGATGATATTGCGCTCCTTTTCGGGGATGGCCTCCAACGCTTCGGCCAGGCGGTCGTCTTTGACAAGCACGGTCTCATTTCCGATCTGGAAAGAAGTGTGCTCCCAGGGGTATTCATCGTACACCGCAAGCTGCTCCATCGCATCTTCCGGCAGTTCGCTCATAGGAGTTTCTATAAGCGCCCTGCGATTGATTTCCCTGTGACCGTTGCCGGCCTCATGCTTCAACACCTTCTTGCAGAAGCTATCAAAGGTGTGCTGCTTGTGGATTTCATGGAGATCAGGTTTCATTTTCTCACCTCCCTTCGTGCCGGGAGGCAGATCCTTCTTTCCCCTTTCATCCATTACTGGTCTGGCGGAGGTGGGTTTTGGCTGATTTGCGGAAAATTTCTCAAAAAATTTTTTTGTGTCGCTCATATGGCGTCTCCTTTCATCTCGTTGTGGGTGGTTTTCCGAAGCGAGATGAAAGGGCGGCGAGCGGCACCGATATATACAAAAATGCAAAATGCGCCCGCCCGCAAAAAGACACGGACAAGCGCAAAAAGAATTGTAAGCAGTATTTAGATGATTTGTGAGTTCATACTCATGGCCGTAATATCCCGACGGTGGATAATAGCTTTTTTTGACCGTAGGATATTAGGTGGGTGAGTATTGTATAAAAATAACACAGCGGCAACCTCCTAAACGCCGCCGTGCTATTACATGATGTTAGGGTCGTCGTAGGTTTTTGACGCACATAAAGAAGCGGCGGCTCTGATTTTCTCAAAGCCGCCGCTTCAAATGGGCGTGTTGAATGACTGCTGTACGACGGCTTTTTTTCTTTTGCCGTCGTGCAGCAGATTGATTTTATTATCAAAAAGGCGCTGAAACTAATAGTTCACAACTCTATTTGTTATCGCTCTGCATCTGGTCCTTTGGTGACTGATATATCCAACTGTTTCACACTGATTGCGATTTCTTACTTGCACTTCGATCTGCCAGTAAGATGTTTTTTAGAGCCATATCGAGCCGCACATTTTTCGGTGCATTTTCTATTTTTCAATGACAACCTGTTCCATGCCTTCTCTTGACGTAATATAAACCTTTGTTTTATCGCAGGATACCATCCATGCGGGGATATCATAAATCATTTTGTGTTCTGTACCGTTCAAAGAGTATTGATATACCCGGTATCCATCAGTCATGGAGATGTAGTAAATGCTTTTGTCATCCATGCAAAAATCGTATGCGGCGATTTCTTCGACAGGCACCGCTGATCTGGTTTGTGTGTTGTATTTATTAAGTACAAGTTGGGAATCGGTATAATAGAAATTCTGTCCGTCAAAAGCGAGATTCCCGAATGTTGGAATATCTAATTTTTGAATTTGGTTTGATTGCCGATCTACTTCTGTAACACCATAAATATCTGCAAAAAACAGGCTGGTTTCATTTACATACAACTCGTAATGGTAATTCAAAAACGCCCATTTGTCACCTGCTTCATACTCAATGCCCAATAAGGAACGTTTACTGTCTGTCACTTGTTCAAAAATGATCTGCTCTGTAAAGTCTCGTATATCCAAAGCAACAACAGCTACATAAGTAGTGCTGCTATGATGAACACCAACACGATTAACATGGCTCTCCGTTTGGGAAGTGGTATAGTAAACATAGGGAAGATCGACATAATAGCTCATTACCACATCCTTTTCTGAAAAGCATCCAAACAATGGGGAGCGAATGAGATCAAATACTTCCCCCGTATTTATATTTTTCAAATAAAGAGTATTATCAACATCATTTTCAACAACCTCATATTCTTCATGCCCAGTCACAGATGCAGAGGTTGAATGCTCATTTCCTGCCTCGTCTTTGATGGAGCAGCCGGAGAATAAGAATATCATCATGAGGACAAATGGCACAGCACGATACTGCTTTCTATGTTTGCATAGCGATTGACAATGATTTCTATTTCGTTTCATCAGTATACATAGAAAAATCAGACACAATACCAGCGATGCGGCCAATAAGGCAATCAGTTCCTGACTGGATATTTCACGAAAGGTTACAGCAGCTTCGTCGGTTTGCGTATAACCGCTGTAGACACTTCCGGAGATATAATTCATACTATTCATAAAAGCCGTTGATATTGGCAGACGGCATAATACCGTTGCTGATAAACCAATATAAGGTATCAAAGTGATAGTTGCCCCCAACAGCGCCGTCAAAGCATACTTTTGCATCAAAACGGAAATCAATAGTATAAAGATCGAAAAATATACATATCCGAAACATTGTAAAAAGGTTACAAGCATATATCCCTCAAGTAAGGAAATATTTTTAGTGCTGGTTCCAAAAGCTGCAATACTCTGAATCGGATAATCTCCACAAGGTAAACCATATTTTACGGCATAGAAGCAATAGCGAAATATTCCACTGAAAGCACATAAAAGAAACACAACTCCCACAAGGATAAGCACTTTGTACCGGGCACTTTTCAGCCCCTCTTTTGATGTCAGGATCATGCAATCCATCTGGCAACTATATTCTCCGCAAAATACAGCGGCAGCCAGCAGTAAAACGACGAGGAACAAAGGAAAATCCAATGTTTTGTTGTTAAATAGGCCGCTCCAGCCGTTAGTATACACAAAATAGTGGTTGTCCTTGTTTTCACAGACATACAAATATTGCTGATAAACAACCTCAAATCCATTCTCATTTTCCGTAACAACATCCAGATTGGCGATTTTTTGTTCATACTGTTTTTCTGTAATCTCACCGCTGTAATACTGTTCTAACAGATCTCGTCGGGTGCTGTTCGCCTCTGCAATGGCTGCGGCCTCCTGTTCAAGAAACTCTGCCGTTTCATCGGTGCAGACACCCTCCAGCTTTTCAAGATACCATTCATATTCATTGCGGTACTGCTCCATTGCGCTGTCCTGTGGCGTATCAGATACCACCAGCCATAGCGTACTAATCAAAAGCAATGCTATGATATACAGCAGCCCCTTTTGAAAGAGGATGATCTTCTTTAGTTCATAAGTAAAAACGCTCATTTTGCCCTCCTAACGCAGCAATGCCGGTTTTCTGCTGATAGGAAATAGATTGCCAGAGCAATTACAATGCCGACTATTAGCGCAAATAAAACCGCAACCTGATAAGTCAGGACAGGATAATCTGCGATATTTAGAAACTCGGTTTTCCCAAGCAGAATACGGGTTGTCAGCAGAGAATACGGGTTCAATACCTTTACCCAAGGGAAACTGGAATATGCAACGGAAGCGCCGCTAATAATCATGGTCATGCAGACTGTAAGGTTCAGCACAAAGGGAATCAGCGCATTTTTCCAGAAGGTTGACAGAAGCAGCATCAGCATCCCCAGCGTCCATGCGCCAACCGCTTTCAAAACTGCGGACAGCAGACTGTATTGAAGAAGATTGATGCCCACCGCCGCCTCCGCCAGATTGGGGATCGCATATACAGGCAAGCTCCACCCCTCAAAGGTACGGAAGGAAACTGCAAAGCCGATATAATCCAGCAGGGAAAACCATAGGCATACCAGCCACACAAATACTGTCACGGCGATAATTTTTGCCAGAGCGGTTTTCTTGCCGCCGTTTACACTTGTGAGAAGCAACATATCCATCTGTGTTTCCTTTTCACTTACAAATGTGCTGACGATACCGTAAAGGCAGAGCAGCAACATCAAAACGGTGGAAAAGTCGTAGTTCAGATAGTAGTTATACATTTCGTGGTAGGCATACTCGGAAATCGCGCGGTCTGCATAAAGCCGGTAAATCGCGACATTTTTACGGGATTCATATTCTTCCCCGCGTTCTTCATACAGCAGGGCATTTTCCCTGGCTTTTCCTGCAATCTTATCCGCCGCTGCCTGATAGCCATAAAAGTATTGCATTGGCTGAACATAGTATTTATCCAGCAGATTGCGGTCACTGTATAGATTTCCGGTCATCGTATTGGGATCGTCCGTAATTGTACTGGCCGTCATATCAGCGGTTGCTTCGGCCAGCGGCTTATATACAGCAAGCAGACTATTGATCTTTTCCAAGGTGATCTCGCCATTGTATTCATCATAAAGCTGCCAATAGACCGTGTTCCAACTCCGTTCTCCGTTTCCGTCTGACAGATAGGAATACTCATGGTATTCGCTGCTTATTTTAAGCAGATTGATCATGCTGAACAGCACAAATATCACAAAAATGGAACGCTTGCAGAATTGCTTTATAAACTCAAATCGTATCAGGTGCATCATGTCTGTTCCCTCCAAAATAGTAGAGGAAAACATCTTCCAAATTGGGGTGGATGGTTTTCGCTCCTTGCAGCGGACAATCGTCATTTACGATACGCAGATCGTATTGATTGCCATTCTGCTTCATATTGCTGATACAATATCGATCACTCAGAGAAATGGAATCCTCGGCGCTTACTGTTATCTCCCATATCTTCCCCTCCATGCTCTGCTCCAGCACGGAGGGCGTTCCCTGAATCACAAGTTCACCCTTCTTCAAGAGAATTATTTCTCTTGCGATACACTCTACATCCGGGACAATATGCGTGGCCAACAAAATCGTCCTGCCTTGTGCCAGCCGCGAGATTAGATTGCGAAAGCGGATACGTTCGCTGGGGTCAAGCCCGGCTGTCGGCTCGTCCAGTATCAAGATTTTAGGATCGCCCAGCATGGCCTGTACGATACCGACACGCTGGCGCATACCGCCAGACAGAGCGCCGATTTTCTTATCCTGGGCATCCAGCAGATTGACCATACCAAGCAGTTCAAAAATACGTTCCCTGCCCTTATCTGCCGGTATGCCCTTCAAAGCACACATATATTGCAGGAAGTCGATCACGCTGAAATCCCTATAAAAGATGGGGTACTGCGGCATATATCCGATCAGCGAAAGGAAATCCTTGCCAAGTGTTTTTGTGTCCTGCCCATTGATCAAGATCGTGCCACTGTCACTTTTCAAAATTCCTACAAAGATGTTGATTAGTGTAGTTTTACCAGCGCCGTTTGCTCCAAGAAAGCCATAAACACCCTCCTGTAAAGTGGCAGTAAAATCTTTCAGGGCATATTTATTCTTATATTTTTTAGATATATTTTGAAACAAAATTTCCATGTATTTTCTCCTGAACGGTGGTACGATAGATTTAACTTGACTTTCCAACATAAGCGCATAGGGAATATCACATGGGATCAATCGCCTTTATACAGTAGAATGGATTCTGTTTTATAGGCAGCGCTGGTGGAATTACCTATCGGAACCGCTATCGCATAAAATGTCGTAAAGTCATCCATAGATGATATATCTATTACCGCTTCGATCGTGATAAGATTTCCCTTTTTGACAGAGGCTTGCCACGCAAGTATACCATCATTAGAAATCGGCTGGTGATTGCCCCAAAAGGATATACGAAAATCTTCTCCAGCGGCTCCGCACACAGTAAAGCGGACTGACAACGTTTCCTTATTGTCTACATTGATATGATTGTAAATGAAACTCCCATCGTAGGAAATCGTGTAGAACATGCCATCGTTCAATGTGTCAAGGGAAACATTTCCCCATCCATATTGGGAAAGCTCATTTTCAAGGAACGAGGCTGTTACTTTCTCATCAGACAAACTTGCAGATAAAAACAGTTCTTTTGTCACAGGATATTCCGCTGAGTCTGCATTGACATTAAAATGAATCTTGCTCTCATAGGGCAGCATTTTATGATACCAGCCATAACCCGATGATTGAATCATATCCGGTTGAAAATCAGGATTTGTGATGCTCAGTACCGTTAAATTAAGCGTGTCGCCAGCAGAACCCGTACAAGGTGTGAAGATAAACTCGAAATTTACATCTTTTTGGCCTTCAGCAGGGAATGTGTGGCAATATTCGTATTCTGCCTCCGAACTGCTGATTTTATATGCCTGAGGGATTCCATCTAAAAATAAGAGGAACCCAATACCAACCAAATCACCTTCCGACCGAAAAAAATACTCTACAGAGATTTCTCCGCCATTATATTCAAACGGCAGTTTCATTTGATTTTGATCCAGATTCGGGTCGGCGGCTCCGTGTGAAATTGCGCCCGAAAAATTACCTGCGGTTTCAATTTCCCCAAAAGGATCATCTGTTTGTGACGATTCTTTCTGCGCAGAATCATCATCAAAAATATCGCTGCTCCCTAAATCACTGCAGGCTGTCATGGAGAATAAGAGACAGAGACTTAATATTATGGAAAAATATCGTTTACGCATAGATATGTATGTCCTCCTTATTTGAAAAAGCAAAATCTAATCAAGGCTGGAAGAAAAACGAAATAACCTTTGTTTCTTGATTTTTTCCTGCCACAACGATGCAAGTATTCCAATCATCCAATATATGTACCTTACAAATTACCGACGTGTACTTTTCTGCATCAATCTCGATTACTTGCTCATGTATAAGTTTTGTATTGGTTGAATCATAAATTCTTATCCGCCAGCTGCTTTGCTCCGGCATCCAGCAGATTGTAGAGATATACTTCCCATGGTCAGAGGCGAAAGTACCATCTGCACCGGTATCATCCCCCTCAAATTCCAAGACGCGCAGGAAACTCCCATTTACATCTGTCACCAACACTTTCCCCGTTGCTTTATCGACCGGCTCAGGAAACCATATCTCATCAGGAAAGATCATCATTTCCCTGGACAATTCATACTCAGGAAAGGTTTGACAATTCAGTCCACTACCATCTACCGATACCGTTCCATAAACAGAAATACTGTCTGACTGCCCCTCAAATAATGCATACCCGGTAAAAACAACCTTTTGACTATCTTCCGTAAAACCCAGCTCGCTCACAGAAAGATCTTGCGCATATTTCGTCTCTCCGTAATAAAACAGCGGAATCATGCTATTGCTGTCGGCATTGTAAAAGTACAATGCGTTGTCGGCTGCAATGCCAATACTTTTGCCATCTTCGGAAACTGCTGCGGAAGAAATATAATTTCCTCCTGCGTCCAGAAGCAGGTTCGTCAAATTAACCGTTTTCTGACAAACGAAATTATTGTCGAAGTACCAGCAATATACCTGTTTAACGACGGCTGAAAATGCGCTTGAAGATGACTCATATCTGGAGGCAACAAGGGCATATCCCTCCGGCAAAGCGTAAAATTTACATTCCGAAACTCGCCCTTCGCTCACTGAAAATTCACCCAAAATTTCTTCAGCCGCCATATCGTACAAATAGAAGGAATCGGCATAAACCAAAATTCTGCTGCCTTCGGCATAGAAAATATTGTCAATACCTCCATTAAATTTTGTGCTGTCAAACAATGCAATACTGCCGGCTTTTTCCTCAGATTCCATATTCTCTGTGTTTCCCTCAGTATACTCCTGTTCCTTCTCTTGGCTCGACGTCGAAATGGTATGCTCCGATTCTGCATGGTCGCTCTGGCAACCAAAAAGCGCGAACATACATAACAGAGATATTGTGCATAAAAAGATCCTTTTTCTCATAGAAATGTTTCCTCCTTTTTGATTTATGAAAACAGTATACATGGCAAAAGTCAAAACTTGGTCAAGATACAAAAAAGCTGCTCAAATTTTTATGAGCAGCTTTTAGCATTTAAGATGAAGTTGTTATTACATTTGCCCTCACTTTTATCTTTACACTTGCGCCGCCTCCGGCAGCGTTCGACAATTCCATGCTCCCACCATGTTTTTGGCAGAGGACGCGGCTTGTAGCAAGACCAAGACCCATGTGTTTGCCGGTAGTATCCTCGGAGTAAAACAGCGCCGTTTTTCTATTCAGAAGATTATCAGAAAATCCTTGTCCATCATCTGTGATACTGATGGTAAGTATATTTTTATGAAGTGCAAAGCTCAAATGTATATTTTCTTTGGCATATCGGAGCGCATTGACAAAGACATTCTCCATAACACGGGAAACGATCTCTTTGTCGAGCGCAACCGAACAGGCCGGCATATCAAAAGCACATTCCACACGCTTTCCCTGCTGTTCGGCCATAATGGTAAACCCATCGACGATCCCTTTCAAATAATCAGAGATTATCACATCCGCATACTTGATCTCCGTTTCTTCAAGAGCGTGGAGGTCGCGGATATAGTCGGTGTACTGTTCCAGGCGCTTTGTTGTAATAGCCAGATTGGATAGTGTATGCTCCAGCTTTTCCCCGGACAGGCTGCCATTTGGAATGTTCTGCTGCATATACTCCACATAACCCTCAATGATGGCTATAGGGTTTCGCAGATCGTGGGCGACGGAAGCCTGCAGGGTTCGCCGTTCCTCGATTATTCCCCATAGCTGACGGTTGTTCTCATAAAGCGCCTGCCGCATTTTTTCAAACGCTGCGCAGAGCTGTCCCAATTCATCCTGGCTGACTGTCGGCACTTCAAAATCAAGATCATGGGCGCAGATATGCTCCGTGGCCTCGGCAAGAACCTGAACCGGCGGTGCAATCTTCTTTCGGTAAAACCACCAACCGCTTAAACTGATACCGATGATGGAGTACAAAAGCGGCAAGGCCACCATCGAAATCTGCGAAACGCGATAAACCATTTTTCTGTTTGATGACAATGCCGCATAACTGGACCCGATTTCCTCAATGGTGTATTCCGTATTGCCAATGGTGGAGGCATTTGTTCCTTCATCTAACAAGACCCCAATTTTTGATGCTTGATCGAGAACAAAGCGTTGTGTTGTTTTCCGTTCTGTTCCATCCGGCATCGTCATTTTGGTGTGCAGCCATACCTCATTAGAATCAGGAAGAACATATTTTTGAACCCGATAACATCCGTAAATCGTGATGAGTGAGAACAGAAAAACACAAATGATGGTAGTCATTACGATAAGGGTAAAGCTGCGTTTCAGCGAATGAGATTTCTTTATTTTTTCCATCGGTATCCCATCCCCCAGACTGTTTCAATGTATTCTTTCCCCGTGGCGTCTTGCAGCTTTGCTCTGATCTTACGGATATGCTCCTTGATAACATTGCTGTCACCTTCAGCGTCATATCCCCAAATGGCTTCATACATTCTTTCTTTATCAAATACCTGATTCGGGTTGCTCATAAGAAACTCGATAATATCAAACTCCCGTTTGGAGAAGATAATTTCAGTCTCGCCCCGAAACACCTTTCTGTCAGAGAGATTGACAATCAGGCCTTGACACCCCATCACATCAGGGGTGTTCTTGCTGCGTTCATCCCGCCGAAGATGTGCGCCTATTCTCGCTGTCAGCTCCTGCAAGCTGAAAGGTTTGGTAATGTAATCGTCACCGCCAACCTGTAATCCGTTCACCTTATCCTGGTCGGTAATCCTCGCTGTCAGGAACACAATAGGACAGACCACATGGTTACGAATGGTTTTGCAAAACTCCAGACCATCCGTACCTGGCATATTGATGTCTAACAGAATAAGGTCAGGCTGTGTACTTAATTTAGAAATTGCTTCATTGCTGTTCTGAGCTACATAAGCTATGTATCCACAGTTTTGTAAGTGATCTGCAAGCAGTTCCGTGAGCATTGCTTCATCATCAACGATCAGTATTTTATATGCCATTATAATCCCTCCAATCTATATGAGTATATAAGCCAAAAGTCAAATATCGGTCAAGATTGCTGCGCTTTTCTTCTGCCATCAGCGGGTTTTACCGCATCCTTTGGGATCAGCCAGATCGAAGCCATTTTAATAGCTCCCGGAATACGACCAGCAGCACATAAATAATTTATCTGTCGGGGAGTGATACCCCACTTTGCGCTTGCTTCTTTCAAAGTCATGTAGTCCATGATGCACCTCCAACATATACTATTATACTTCTTTTGCTCGAAGAATACAAGAAACATTGTGTGAATAAATAGAATTATATTGGCTAATCATAGGAACTGTACAGACATATCCGAGAGAAAAGATGAACTGTATAATATAGGTGTATGAATTATTTTAGCAAAAAGGAAAGTAAAAGCCATGAAAAGACCCGTACTACTTTATGACTTTACGGCGTTCGGAAAGGCTATAAAAGAGGCAAGAACGAAACGAGGCGAGTCTCGCAAGAAGGTCAGCGACGATATGAACTTATCGCCCCGCTATCTTGCGAATATAGAGAACAAGGGACAACAGCCGAGCTTGCAAATCTTTTATGAGCTTGTTACCCGTTACGATATATCCGTAGAT
>CAZRVL010000063.1:0-12096 GCA_964603455.1 uncultured Lachnospiraceae bacterium | reverse complement strand
CTCGTACATAGCCCAATGCAGTACATAATCAAGCGGAAAGAACGCAGCTCGCATTACAAAATTTACATATTCCTCATAAAGATCCTCGCGTATATGCGGCAATATCATCCTGTCACCGAGAGCGACGATCTTTTCGGTATATATTTCGGCGAGCGGCGACACTGCCTCGCGTATAAGCTCCTCGATATTTCCGAGCACAGAATAGCTGATTATCGGTATCATCGGATAAAGTCCGCCGCGCTTTTCAAGAAAGCCCTCGGCGATAAGCTCTGCACACATTTCTTCTTCAACACCGGTCAGAGACTTGTTCGGATCGTTTGCAATCTGCATGAACAGCGAAATATTCGACTGATCGAGCATTTTGTCGCGCTCAGGGTCGGCGAACGGCTGACTTTCAAACAGATTCGCATAGGTTATCTGCCTGTAGTCAGATGTTCTGAAATGATAGTGCATATTGCTCCAGGATACCGAGCTTGACTTAGGCGGATATTCTATCCTTTCATCGGGCAGTATGAATCTTCCCATGTAGCGATAATTTTTTTCATGGCTTTCGGGAATTTTCTTTTTCTCGCTGAAGCTTTTTACCATCAGGTCGGACAGCTTCGAGCAGGTGGCTATGTATCCGAGCCACATAAGCCTTCCGCGTGAAAGATCGTTTCCGATAAAATCATATCCGCGCAGCTTTTCTTCAAGACCCAGCAGAATATCACGCAGCTTAGGTGCGATGCCGCGGTATTCCTTCGCACATTCGGATGAAAAGTTGACCCAAAGCTGTTCGGGCAGGATAACTATGTCGGTGAGATATTTTCCGTTTGCGGTCTTCTTTATGAACCGATCCTTTAAAAGCCTGTCGAGCTTGTCCTCAAAATATACCGGCGCAACGGCTATCTCATCGGATATTTCGCGAAGTGTGTGCGGAGTTTTGCGGCAGACTGTCAATATCTGCTTGACTACCAGATCATTTAAAAGCTCCCAATAATCGGGTGCGGCGAGCGAACCGATCAATATGAGTTCTGTCGGTGCATATGAACTTCTTCCCGTATTTTCCATATTTTCGATACTCCTTTTTACATCTTCCTTTGCATCGAAGAGCCGACGTTTGACTGTCCCTTCCGGAACTTTGTATTCATTTGCTATGGTCTTTACGCTCTTCTCGCGAAGGTAATAGTCGATTATCATCTGACGGTGGAGCTTTGATAATTTTGAGACCGCATAATTTACAGCTCTTATCTCATCGGCACGGATAAGCTCTTCGTCCGCAGTATCTGGCGATACGAGTATTTCGCGCATATCGTCGAGCGATACAGCCGAAGCGTATTTCAACCGCAGAAAGATATTCAGCTGATTTTGCGCGATCCTCCAGTACCACGGATAGAACGCGGTGATCTCAAGATTGTGCTTTTCGGCATTGCGGTATGCCTGTATCGCCTCGCAGAGTATCTGCTGTGTCGCCTCCTCGGCATCTGAAGACGAACAAAGCCGCTTTCTTGCCCAGAGATAGGTCTTTTCGATAAGCTCTTCACAAAAATGCTCCATAGCTGCTCCTTTTGTCGGATGGTATCCTTTCGTTACATACTTATAAGTGTGCTGACATTTAAAAAGGTTCGGTATCCTTACGAAAATAATTATATCATACCCAAACAAAATTGTCAAGACGACTTTTTTCAAAAAAATATAAATCACTTTGACGAAAACGCTTGAAATATTAATAAATATGTGGTATAATAAAGTAACACGAAAGGAGGCAGCAGCTTGAATCTTGCTTATCTGAAATATGCGGTGGAAATAGCCGCCTGCGGTTCGCTCAATAAGGCTGCCGAAAAGCTGTATATCGGTCAGCCGAATCTCAGCCGAACAATAAAGGATCTCGAATCCTCGCTCGGAGTCGCTATTTTCGAGCGTTCGCCGAAGGGAATGGTCGTGACACCCGATGGAGAGGTATTTTTGCAGTATGCAAAGTCGATACTCAGCGAGGTCGAATCTCTCGAAGGAATGTTTAAGAACCGTTCGGCACAGAAAAAGAAATTTTCAATATCCGTTCCGCGTGCAAGCTATATTTCCGATGCTTTTGCGGAATTTTCGAAGCGGCTCGTTCTCGAAGATGATGTCGAGGTCATGTATAAGGAGACGAACTCCTTAAAGGCGATGGAGAGCGTGCTCGAAGAAAACTGCAAGCTCGGTATAATCCGATACGCCGAGAATTACGACAGATATTATAAGGACAGAATGGAAGAGAAGGGGCTTTCGTATGAGCTGATAGTCGAATTTCGGCATATGCTCGTGATGAATGCCGATTCTCCGCTCGCCGAAAAGGAGCTTATTTATCCGTCAGACCTTGCGGATTATATCGAGATCGCTCATGCTGATCCGTATGTGCCGTCTATACCGGTCTCGGAGGTCAAAAAGAACGATCTGCCCGGAGTTACACGGCGGATATTCGTATACGAGCGCGGAAGTCAGCTCGATCTGCTGGCTTCGAATCCCGACACGTTCATGTGGGTGTCTCCGCTTCCCGAAAAGCTCTTAGAGCGCAATAAGCTCGTTCAGCGAAGCTGTGCTATAGATCAAAAGATCTATAAGGATGTAATGATACATCGCGGCGATTATAAGCTGACTGAGCTTGATAAGCTGTTCATAACCGAGCTTTGCAAGGTAAAGCGGCAAGTTTTTGCCGACGATATATCATAAATAATATATCGGATATACGAAAATAACAGTTCACAATCTTCGCGCCGCGTGTTAAAATATTAACGTATGCCTTGACAGGCGAAAGGAAAAGCTGATGAGACTCGATAGGATAATCGCAGTTCGCAATGACAAAACAATATACCGTGACGGAGGACTTTGCATGAAGGTCTTCGTGAACGGTCATACGAAATCGGAGATATTCGCCGAAGCGTTGAACCAAGCACGTGCGCAGGAGAGCGGACTTCCGGTTCCGAAGATATGTGAGGTCACGATGCTCGACGGAAAATGGGCGATAGTTTCCGAGCTTATCCGAGGAATGTCATTCGAGCAGCTGTCCAAAGAGGATCATTCGAGGCGCGAGGAGTACATAGAGGAGCTTATAGATCTTCAGCTCGAAGTCCAATCAAAAAACTGTGAGCTTTTTCCGAAGCTCACGGATAAGCTGAAACGCGAGATAGCGGCAGCCGAGTTGCTTTCGGATGCACAGCGGATAGGACTGTACGAGCGTCTCGGCGAGCTTGTCGAAAAATCCGGAAAAATGATACTCAGCCACGGAGATTTTGCCATGTCGAACATAATACGTTCGGCTGACGGAAATTACATACTCGACTGGGCGCACGCCTCCGGAGGATATTCGGCAGCGGATGCAGCACGTACTTATTTGCTTTTCTGGCTGTCGGGCAGCATAGACGGTGCTGAAAAATATCTCAGTGCTTTTTCGAAGAAGAGTGGGGTTGACAGGGAGCTTATACGCCGCTGGATGCCGCTCGCAGCGACTTCGCAGATGAAGCGATGCCGCGAAAAACAACGTGAATTTTTACTCGGATGGGTAAATCTAAATAATTAGGAGATTAAAATAATGAAAGTAACAGTATGTATCGGTTCTTCCTGCCATATCAAGGGCTCTCGCGTAGTCGTTGAGGAGCTTCAGAAGCTCATAGCAAAGGAAAATTTGGGTGATAAGGTCGAGCTTGGCGGCACGTTCTGCATGGGAAAATGTCAGGACGGCGTATGTGTCACGGTAGATGACGCATTCCATTCGGTAAGCCCCGAAACAGTCGGCGAATTTTTCGAAAAAGAGATCAAGGCTAAAGTATAAGGAGCTTTTTTGCCATGATTTTTGTCGAAGTATGTATTGGAAGCTCCTGTCATATAAAGGGAGCACCTGAGATAGTTGAAAAGCTCCAAAAGAGAATTGCCGAGGAAGATCTTGAGGATGATATTATCCTTACCGGCAGCTTCTGCACCGGAAAATGCAACCGAGTGGGAGTAACTGTGACGGTCGGTGAGGAAATACATACCGGAGTTACTCCGGAAGGGTTTGACAAGTTCTGGGATGAGGTCATACTTCCGGCTCTGAAGGAATCGGAGGAATGAAATGTCCAATTGCTTGACTCTGAAAAAATCAAATTGCAAAAACTGCTATAAATGTATCCGCCACTGCCCGGTGAAGTCGATACGCTTTTCGGGAAACCAGGCGCATATAATCGGCAATGAATGTATCCTTTGCGGACAGTGCTTTGTAGTATGTCCGCAGGACGCGAAGCAGATAGTCGATGAGACCGAAAAGGTTCGCGTCCTTATCCAGTCGGGTGATCCGGTATATGTCAGCCTTGCTCCCTCCTTCATCGCCAACTATGACGGTGTTGGAATAGAGGGAATGCGCAATGCTCTCAAAAAGCTCGGATTTGCCGATGCCGAGGAGACCGCTCTCGGCGCAACGATAGTAAAAAGAGAATATGAACGCTTGATAGCCGAGGGTGGACGAGATGTCATAATCTCATCCTGCTGCCATTCGGTCAATCTGCTCATACAAAAATATTTTCCGGCGGAGCTTCCGGATCTCGCCGATGTCATGTCACCGATGCAGGCACACTGCATGGATATAAAAAAGCGTTATCCGAATGCCAAGACCGTATTCATCGGTCCGTGCGTTGCAAAAAAGGACGAAGCCGAGCATTACGGCAATATCGTCGATGCTGTGCTGACCTTTGAGGAGCTTACAAAATGGTTCGAGGCTGAGCATATTGTGCTTGAAAAGGATACGGATGACAAGGAGATCGGACGCGCTCGTTTCTTCCCGACTACCGGCGGAATACTTAAAACGCTCACCGAAAGAAATCCGGAATATACATATCTTGCGATAGACGGTGTAGAGAACTGCAAGGCGGCTCTCCGCGACATCGAAAATGGCAAGATACATAAATGCTTTATCGAGATGTCTGCCTGCGTAGGAAGCTGCATAGGCGGTCCGGTAATGGAAAAATACAGACGCGCCCCTGTAGCAGACTATATGGCGGTGTCGAATTATGCCGGAGAAAAGGATTTCGATATAGCTCAGCCCGATCCGCTTTCGATAAGAAAGACCTTTGAGCCGATAGAGCTTAGAAATCTCACTCCGAGCGAGGGCGAGATAAGAGAAGTCCTCAAAAAGATGGGCAAATCGAAGCCTTCCGATGAACTGAACTGCGGTTCGTGCGGATATAATACCTGCCGCGAAAAGGCGATAGCGATCTGCCACGGAAAGGCTGAAATATCCATGTGCCTGCCCTATCTCAAGGACAAAGCCGAGAGCTTTTCTGATTGCATAGTCAACAACACTCCGAACGGAATAATCGTTGTCAACGAGGCTCTCGAAGTTCAGCAGATAAACGATGCGGCAAAGCGCATAATCAATATCCGCTCGTCCTCCGATATTCTCGGAGATCAGGTGATAAGGATACTTGACCCGACACCGTTCGTGAAGGTGCTTGAAACAAAGCGCGCAATGCACGAGCAGAAGGTATATCTTGCCGAATATGATCGGTATGTCGAGCAGTCGATAATCTATGACACGACCTTCAATATGCTCATCTGCATAATGCGCGATGTTACCGATGAGCAGACCGAAAGGTCAAAGAAGGAAAGCATACGCAATCAGACGGTCGATATTGCCGATAAAGTGGTAGATAAGCAGATGCGCATAGTCCAGGAAATAGCATCGCTGCTCGGCGAAACCGCTGCCGAGACTAAGATCGCCCTCACCAAGCTGAAGGAGAGTATTTCGGATGAATGACCTATGTGCCGAGATCGGCTACAAAAGCATAAATCATATCGGCGAGCAGCTGTGCGGCGACCATGTGGATGTTGTTGAGCAAAGCGATGATTCGACCGTCATAGTCCTTGCCGATGGACTCGGAAGCGGTGTCAAGGCGAGCATATTGTCCACGTTGACATCAAAGATAATCTCAACGATGATGGCTCAGGGACTTACCATAGAGGACTGTGTTGAGACTATCGCGCAGACTCTGCCGATATGCTCGGTCAGGGGAGTGGCATATTCGACCTTCACGATACTTCATCTTGTAAATAACAGCGAGATGGAGCTTATTCAGTATGATAACCCGATGGTCATCCTGCTGCGCAACGGCAAAAATTACGATTATCCGAAGACCGAAATGAATATCGGCGGCAAGAAGATATTCAAATCGGTGGTGAGACTCTGCGAGGATGATATTTTCATCGCAATGAGCGATGGCTGTCCTCATGCCGGGATCGGACTTGCATATAACTTCGGTTGGAAACGCGATGAGATAATAGCCTTTATGGAGGCTGTTGCAGCCGGCGGACAGACTGCCAAGAACCTCTCAACGATACTCATAGACGAGGTTAATAAGATCTACGGTCAGCGTCCGGGAGATGACGCAACAGCCTGCGTTGTAAAAATACGCCGTCGTGAGCCGATGAATCTCCTGTTCGGACCTCCGTCCAATCGGGATGACTGTAACCGTATGATGTCGCTTTTCTTCTCGAAGAGCGGAAAACATATAGTCTGCGGCGGAACTACCTCATCTATAGCGGCAAAATATCTCGGAAAGCCGATAAAGGCGAGCCTGAATTTCGTCCGAAGCGACATTCCTCCGACTGCCGAGATCGAGGGCGTAGACCTTGTTACCGAGGGAGTCATAACTGTAAACCGTGTTGTCGAATATGCAAAGGATGTGCTCGGTGATAATGAGCTTTATGAAAAATGGAGCTACGGACATGACGGAGCATCTATGATCTGCCGGCTGCTTTTCGAGGAAGCGACAGACATAAACTTCTTTGTCGGACGTGCGGTGAACCCGGCGCATCAAAACCCCGATCTGCCGATAAATTTCAACATAAAAATGAATTTGGTCGAGGAGCTTTCAAAGTGCTTGAGACAGATGGGCAAGCGAATAAAGGTAAGCTATTTCTGAGCCAAATCAAATAATAACGATAATATCCGAGGCTTGACGCTTATGACAGTGCATTGAATCGGAGAGTGTCCATTCTGACGAGAAAGGAATAAGATATAATGAGAAAATTTGATACAAAAGTTCAGCATTTGAAGTATAAGGTATTGCGCGAGGTCGCAAGGGAAGCATGGGCAGGAACTCTAGCTGAAAAGGCCATAGATATTCCGAAGACCATAGTTCCCGGAAAAGTACCGACTATGAGATGCTGCGTATATAAGGAGCGTGCGATACTCACCGAGCGTGTTAAGATCGCTATGGGCGGCGATAAGACCAATCCGAATGTTATTGAGGTCATTGATATAGCCTGTGACGAATGCCCGATGGGTGGCTATGAGGTACTCAGCGCGTGTCGTGGATGTCTTGCTCACCGTTGTGAGGATGTCTGCCGCTTTGGTGCTATCTCGTTCGATGAGAACCATGTGGCGCATATCGACAAGTCCAAGTGCCGTGAGTGCGGTGCTTGTGCAAAGGTATGCCCCTACAGCGCGATCCACGCCTACAAGCGTCCCTGTGAGACTGCATGTAAGGTAAAGGCTATCTCGATGGGCGAGGAAAAGCAGGCACACATCGATAACGATAAGTGCATTTCCTGTGGTGCTTGCGTATACCAGTGCCCGTTCGGCGCGATAACCGATAAGTCGTTCATCCTGAGCGTTATAGATATGATCAAGTGGAGCGAGAACAACAGCAAGTATAAGGTATATGCAGTCGTTGCGCCATCGATCTCCAGCCAGTTCACATATGCTAAGCTCGGTCAGGTCATCTCCGGACTCAAGAAGCTCGGCTTCCACACTGTCATCGAGGCGGCTCTCGGTGCAGATATGGTTGCGGATTCCGAATCGCGTGAGCTTGCCGAAAAGGGTTTCCTTACCAGCTCCTGCTGCCCGGCATTCGTCGATTATATCGACAAGAATTTCCCGTCGTTGAAGGAATTCGTCTCGCACAATCCTTCGCCTATGGCGGCTATCGCAAAGTATATCAAGGAGCATGAGGATCCCTGTAAGGTCGTCTTCATCGGTCCGTGTACCGCAAAGAAGATGGAAGTTCAGAAGGAGACCGTCAAGCCTTATGTCGATGCAGCTATGACCTTTGAGGAGCTTCAGGCTCTGTTCGACAGTCGTGACATCGATATAACGACTCTCGAAGAGGATGTTCTCGATAATGCCTCCTACTTCGGACGTATATTCGCACGCTCGGGCGGACTTTCTGATGCTGTTGCGGAATCGCTCAAGGAGCAGGAGATAGACTTCCTTCTGAAGCCCTGTGCCTGCGATGGTATCGAGGAGTGCAAGATCGCACTTATGCAGAAAATGCGCGGAAAGCTCGATGCAAACTTCATTGAGGGAATGGCTTGCGTTGGCGGTTGTATCGGCGGTGCCGGCTGTTTGACACACGGCGAAAAGAATAAGTCTGAGGTCGATAAATACGGTCGCGAGGCAATGGAAAAGACCATTGCAGACGCATTGTCGATGCTCAATAAGAAATAATAAAAATATCCTCGAATGAAGCGTTTAGGTGCATTTTTGCTTGCCGGTGCGGTGCTTGTCGGGACAGCTTGTCCGACATATGCCGCACAGACGGCAGTGACCGTATCGTCATCCTATACGGCTCGGACGGCAGAATATGTATATAAAAAGGTAACAGCTCCATCGTTCGGAAGTATCGGCGGTGAATGGGCTGTTATCGGGTTGGCACGGTCGAGCTTCGGTATTCCCGATGAGTATTTCGGAAAATATCTTGTGGGTCTTTCCGAATATCTTAAAGAGAACAAGGGAATACTCTCATCATCGAAAAACACCGAATATTCGCGTGTCGTGTTGGCACTTTCGGCTCTTGGTATCGATGCGGAGAATTTTGCGGGATACGATCTCACAAAACCGCTTGTCGATTTTGATGGCACGATGAAGCAGGGACTGAACGGAGCTGTGTTCGCATTGCTTGCGCTCGATTCCTGCGCTGCCGCCGATGAAAATATCCGCGACAAGTATATATCCGCTTTGACAGATGGACAAAATTCGGACGGCGGCTGGGATATTTCATCCTACAGCTCTGACAGCTCGGATGCAGATACCACCGCGATGGTTTTGCAGGTACTTGCAAAATACAGCTCACGCGAAAATGTCGCTGCTGCGATAGAGTCGGGCATAGACTTTTTGTCAGATGCGCAGCTCGAAACCGGCGGCTTCATGACTTCGGGGCTTGAGACCTGCGAGAGCACGGCACAGGTGCTTATCGCATTGTCCGAGCTTGGCATACCGCATGACGATCCTAAATTTGTAAAAAACGGAAAGACTCCGCTCGATGCTCTGAAAAGTTTCATGAACCCGGACGGAAGCTTTAAACACACAGCCGATTCAAGAAATGCGAATCAGATGGCAACTGAGCAGGCTCTGTGTGCTTTAGCGGCTGTCGAACGCTTCAACGGCTCGAAAAACAGCTTCTATTCAATGAGCGATGCGGTGGCGGTATCGGCTGAATATTCGAGCTTTTCGAACCGCGATCCGGATGTAAAAAGGGTCGAGGTGAAGTATTCTGTCGATTTTTCAGATGTATCGGACAGTGACGATGGCTTTTCGGCGATAAATGAGCTTGCGTCTCGCGGAATAATAAACGGACGTGAGAACGGAATTTTTGATCCCGAAGGAAATATGACACGTGCGGAATTTGCAACGATAGCAGTCCGTGCGCTCGGACTCGAAGCGTTCGGTGTCGATTCATTTTCTGATGTGACTGTGGCGGACTGGTTCTATGGCTATGTCGGAACGGCATATTCGAAGAGCATAGTCAACGGAATGGGTAATGGGACATTTTCTCCGAACGGTACGATCACACGTGAGGAAGCAGCGGTCATGGTCGCACGTGCCGCAAGACTATGCGGCTTTGACATATCGCTCGATCAAAATTCGATACGTGACATACTGTCACAATTTCCGGATTACCGCGAAAGCTCCGAATGGGCGCGTGAAGCGTTGGCTTTCTGCTATGATGAGGGAATACTCGATGAATCCGCATTGAACATACTTTCGAAGACGGCGATAACTCGCCACGAAGTCGCGATCATGTTCTTTAATCTGCTTGAAGGGGCTGAACTTTTATGAAACGAATATTTGCTGCTTTGCTGACGGTCGTTTTGCTTGCATTCTGCGGCTGCGGAGAGGCAGTCGATAATTATGCTAATGAAGTGACAGCACCGGAGGGCAGACCTCAGCCGATAGATTCGAATGTCGAGATAGGTGATGAGGAGTTTATCTGTACGATCTCAATATCGTGTTCGACTATATTGGACAACATTGATGTTCTTGACCCCGAAAAGTCGGAGCTCATTCCGGAGGACGGATATATCCTAAAGCCGGTCGAGGCAGTATTTTATTCGGGCGAGAGTCCGTTCAACGTGCTGCGCCGTGTCTGTAAAGAAAATAAGATCCATATGGAATTTTCAAACACGCCAATCTACGGTACGGCATATATCGAAGGTATCGGAAATATCTATGAGTTTGACTGCGGAGAGCTTTCGGGCTGGATGTATTCGGTGAACGATTGGTTTCCGAATTACGGCTGCTCGCGCTATGGGCTTGAAGACGGCGATGTGATCGAATTTGTCTATACCTGTGACCTCGGAAAGGATGTCGGCGGATATTTTGCAAAAAATCACGATGAATAATTTTTTAAAGGGAAGAATCGAAAAATTCTTCTCTTTTTTCGTATTTTTTAATCATAGTTGCTTTTTTGGAAAACAGTTTAAGGTCTGATTGAATATATTTTGACAAATTGTTCAAAAAATTTCCTTGAATTTCCGAATGTGGATGTGTTATAATATATTATCATATAATTTAGGAGTAAACTATCATGAACGAAATACTTGAAAACATCAAAACAAGACGCAGTATCCGCCAATATAAGCCCGATTCCGTTCCGACCGAAATGCTCGATAGGATCGCGGAAGCAGGACTCTACGCCGCAAGCGGACTCAACCGTCAAAGCCCGATAATAATCCAAATAACTGATAAAGCAGTGCGCGATGAGCTCTCGGCACTCAACGCGAAAATAATGGGCAGACCCGAGATTGATCCATTCTACGGCGCACCGGCAGTATTTGTTGTTCTGGCACCGAAGGACATGATGACCTACATCTATGACGGAAGTCTTACGCTCGGAAACATGATGCTTGAGGCGCACGAGCTCGGACTTGGCAGCCGCTGGATACACCGCGCAAAGGAAGAATTTGAACTTCCCGAGGGAAAGGCAATACTCGAAAAGCTTGGTATAACCGGAGACTACGAGGGTATCGGACACCTTATCGTCGGCTATACTGACGGTGAATATCCAACTGCCTCACCGAGAAATCCCGGCAGACTTTTCAAGATATAAGAGGTGAAAAAACGGATGAATGAAGTAAAAAAACCTCAAAAGCCGCTGATATTTTACTATGTTATAGTCCTCGTCATAATATTTCTTCTGAATCTTCTTGTTGTGCCTTCAATGCAGCAGATGCGCATACAGGAGGTCGATTACGGAACATTTATGCAGATGACCGAGCAAAAGCAGATCGGCGAGGTCATGGTAGAGGATAATCGCATACTCTTTACCGACAGATCGGGTGAGAATATCTATAAGACCGGACTCATGAATGACCCGGGACTAACCGAACGACTTTATGCGGCGGGAGCGCAGTTTTCGAGCGAGATAATCGAGCAGATGTCCCCGATAACGAGCTTTATCGTATCGTGGGTGCTTCCGATAGTGATGTTCATAGTCATCGGTCAGCTGCTCTCGCGGATGATGACCAAAAGGATGAACGGCGGAAATCCTTCGATGATGTTCAATATGGGAAAGAGCAATGCGAAGGTATATGTCAAATCATCCGATGGAATAAAATTCGATGATGTCGCAGGAGAGGACGAGGCTAAGGAAAATCTTACCGAAATAGTCAGCTATTTGCACGAACCGAAAAAATACGAATCGATCGGCGCGAAAATGCCTAAGGGCGTACTGCTCGTAGGCCCTCCCGGCACGGGTAAGACAATGCTTGCGAAGGCTGTTGCAGGTGAAGCAAATGTGCCGTTCTTCTCGATGTCAGGCTCTGAATTCGTCGAGATGTTCGTCGGTATGGGAGCCTCGAAGGTTCGCGACCTCTTCAAGCAGGCGAAGG
>CAZRVL010000062.1:0-12352 GCA_964603455.1 uncultured Lachnospiraceae bacterium | reverse complement strand
AAGAAGATATATCATCTGCTCGAAGATGCCGGAATGCGAATTTTGTCCACATTCGACAGCGATGTGATGCTCAGCTCGTACATCATAGATCCGACCGATGAGAACGATTCGCCGGAGGTCTTAGCTTCAAAATATTTAGGCATAAACAAAGAGCCCGGCGAGGAATTGAATGCCGCTGAGGTCTTCAAGATTGATGAGATCTTAGAAAAAACTATTGATGAGCGCGAACAGAAAAAGCTGCTCACCGAGATCGAGATACCGCTCGCAAAAGTTCTTTCGGACATGGAATCTGTCGGCTTCAAGATAGATTCGAAAGGGCTCGAAAAGTTCTCGGATAGGCTTTCTGCCAAGATAAATGAGCTGCGCGATGAGATATATTTCTATGCCGGTGAGGAGTTCAACATCAATTCTCCGAAGCAGCTCGGCGAGGTGCTTTTTGAAAAAATGGGTCTTCCGTCCGGCAAAAAAACTCAGCGCGGATATTCCACGAGCGCGGAGATCTTGGAGAAGCTTGCCCCCTTCGCACCGGTCGTTCGCGATATATTGGAGTTTAGACAATTGACGAAATTGCGCTCGACATATGGCGAAGGACTTGTCAAGGCAGCCGACCGAAACGATGTTATACATTCGAATTTCAATCAGACGATAACGGCGACAGGGCGACTTTCGTCCACAGAGCCGAATCTCCAGAACATCCCGGTCAGAACCGAATTGGGACGCGAAATGCGTAAGTTTTTCATTCCAAGTTCACCCGACCGCGTGCTGATCGATGCGGACTATTCGCAGATCGAGCTTAGGATATTGGCACATATTTCGGGCGATGAAGCCATGCTCGAAGCATTCCGCAGCGGCATCGACATCCACACGGTCACGGCATCCGAGGCATTCGGCGTTCCAATCGAATCGGTCACATCCGAAATGCGCAAGCGCGCTAAAGCGGTGAATTTCGGAATCGTCTACGGCATATCGGATTTCTCGTTGGCGCAGGACATAGGAGTCTCGAAAAAGCAGGCTGCAGCGTATATTGACGCATATTTGAAGCAGTATCCGAAGGTCGGCGAATACCTGAAAAACATCGTTGTGAAGGCACATGAGGAGGGTTTTGTATCGACTATGTTTGGACGCAGGAGATACATTCCTGAGCTGTCGTCATCGAAAAAATCGATCTCTTCGTTCGGCGAAAGGGTTGCGATGAACAGCCCGATCCAGGGGACGGCAGCGGATATAATCAAGCTTGCGATGATCAACGTTTCGCGTGCGCTCGCCGAAAGCGGCTATGACGCAAAGCTCATTTTGCAGGTTCACGACGAACTGATCGTAGATTCGAGTAGTGAAGATTCACAAAAAGTGCGTGATCTGTTGGTGCGCGAGATGGAATCCTGTGTGAAGCTCGATATTCCGCTGACGGTAACGGCGGCTATCGGCGATAGTTGGTATGACTGCAAGGACTAATTGCACAATTTACACAAATTGTAAATTTTGAATGAATTTTAAATGATTTCGATTTTGTCAATTTATTTTGAACGTCTGCATAATGGGATTGACAAAAATGCTTTTTTGTGATATAATAGTGTATTATATAATAAGGAAGAAAAATGATAATCTTAGGCATCGACCCCGGCATCGCGATAGTCGGTTACGGGGTCATAGAATTTAAAAACTCACGCTTTACAACATTAGCGCACGGATCGATACAGACTCCTGCGCACACAGATGTTGAAGCGCGGCTCGAAATGATCTACGACAAGCTGGACGAGCTGATAAAAATTTTCCACCCTGACGAAATGGCGATAGAGGAACTGTTTTTCAACACGAATCACACGACAATGGTTCCGGTCGCCGAGGCGCGCGGCGTGATCTTACTTTGCGCAAAGCAAAATGGGCTGAAGATCGCCGAATACACGCCGCTTCAGGTCAAGCAATCGGTCGTCGGGTACGGCAGAGCAGTGAAAAAACAGGTCATGCAGATGGTATCGTTGCTTTTGAAGCTCGAAAATGCGCCAAAGCTTGACGATACGTGCGACGCACTTGCAATAGCGATATGTCACGCGAACTGTTCAAATTCGCGCGTTAGGAATTTTTACAATATACGACAATAAATTACACATAATATCTACAGGAGATTCACAATGTACTATCATTTGAACGGCGATTTGTGCATGATTGAGGGGCATACTGCGGTGATCGATTGCGGCGGAGTCGGTTATCAGCTGACGGTCAGCGACACAACAACGTCATCAATAGCTGCACATATTAACGAAAAAGTTAAGCTTTATACATATTTGTCGGTGCGAGAAGATTCGATGGAACTGTTCGGATTCGCAACTATGCAGGAAAAAGTCGCGTTCAAGCAGCTTATAGGCGTTTCGGGGGTCGGACCAAAGGTCGCGATCTCGGTTTTGTCGTTCTTGACTCCGGAACAATTTGCCGCTGCGGTGATCTCTGCCGATTCTAAGACGCTTTCGAAGGCGAAGGGCTTGGGCAAGAAGGGCGCAGAACGGATAATTTTGGAATTGCAGGAAAAGCTTGCCAAAGAATATGGCGAAATTCCGGCGGCGACTCCGGCAGGCATACAATCGCCCGGCAAATTGTCCGATGCGGTCAACGCGCTGCTCGTGCTCGGATACACCAAAGCTGAGGCTAACGAGGCACTTTCGGGTATCGACCAGGCATCAATGACACTCGAAAATCTCATAACATCGGCATTAAAACGTTTGATGAAATAAACATGAAGCATTCTTAAGAAAGGAGATAAAATATGGAATTTGACGAATTCGACCTTGAAAATCGAATAATGAGCCCGGAAATCTCGCTTGAAGATGTCGATTCTGATAAGAGCTTGCGTCCTGCACACCTTGAAGATTATGTAGGACAGGAAAAGGCTAAGGAAAATCTTTCCATTTATATAGATGCGGCGAAGATGCGCGATGAGACGCTCGACCATGTGCTTTTGTACGGACCGCCCGGACTCGGAAAGACAACATTGTCGCAGATAATTGCAAATGAGCTTGGTGTAAATATTCGCGTAACCTCAGGACCTGCGATCGAAAAAGCGGGCGATTTGGTAGCACTTTTGACGAATTTAAATGAAAAAGATGTGCTGTTTATTGATGAAATTCACAGACTTCCGCGGCAAGTCGAGGAGATTTTGTATCCGGCGATGGAAGATTATGCGGTCGATATAATTATCGGAAAAGGTCCGTCGGCACAGTCGATTCATTTATCACTTCCGCGATTTACGCTCATCGGCGCAACAACTCGCGCAGGACAGCTTTCGACTCCGCTTCGCGACCGCTTTGGTGTACTGTTAAGACTTGAACTTTACACAGTTGAAGAACTGGCTTCGATAATTCTCAGGTCGGCATCGATTCTTGGTGTGCAAATTGACGAAGACGGCGCGCTTGAATTGGCATCGCGTTCACGCGGAACACCTCGAATCGCGAATAGACTTCTGAAAAGAGTTCGTGATTTTGCACAAGTCAAAGGAAACGGCACGATAGACCAAAAAACGGCAAATTCCGCGCTGAATATGCTCGAAATTGATGAACTCGGTTTGGATAATATAGATAGAAAAATGTTAGAGACTATAATAACATTTTACGGTGGTGGTCCTGTCGGACTCGAAACGTTGGCGGCTACGGTCGGGGAAGAGTCGATCACGTTAGAAGATGTTTATGAACCGTATTTGATGCAGATTGGTTTTTTGTCGAGAACGCCGCGTGGACGTTGTGCGACAAAATTAGCATATGATCATTTGAATTTGCCTTTTAGTGAATCAAATTTGTCTAATACATCAAATGAACAATCGAATCAATTGAATATTTTTGAACAATCTCTCTGTAAGGACGAAAAAAATGTGGAAAACTGAAAATTGGATAGATTATGAACTAATTGATACATCCGATGGCGAACGGCTCGAACGTTGGGGAAAATTTATTCTCGTGCGTCCCGACCCACAGGTCATTTGGAAAAATTCGCGCACATCGAAACTGTGGAAAAGTGCGGATGCGACCTACAGACGGTCGTCTGGCGGCGGTGGTGCGTGGAAAGAGAACAATTTGCCGGAAAAGTGGACTGTGCAATATGCACAATTGGGCTTGAAATTTGTGGTCAAACCGATGGGCTTCAAGCACACCGGACTTTTTCCTGAGCAGGCAGTCAACTGGGAATGGTTTACGGAACTTATAAAAAATGCCAATCGCCCCATCAAAGTGCTGAATTTGTTTGGTTATACCGGTGGTGCGACAGTCGCAGCTGCCAAAGCCGGCGCGAGTGTCTGCCATGTCGATGCCGCGAAGGGAATGGTTCAGCAGTGCAAGGAAAATGCTGAAATTTCGGGTCTCTCCGATGCGCCGATCCGTTACATCGTTGATGATTGTAAGAAGTTTGTAGAGCGCGAGATCCGCCGCCAAAATACATACGATGCGGTGATCATGGATCCGCCGTCATACGGACGTGGGCCATCAGGCGAGGTTTGGAAATTAGAGGAAAACATTGACGATTTGATAGCCTTGACAGCGAAGGTTTTGAGCGACAAACCGCTGTTTTTCCTGGTAAATTCGTACACGACAGGACTTTCACCGTCAGCGATGGGATATTTGCTGAATCTTCACCTTGTAAAGAAATTCGGTGGAAAAGTGGAGTCGGACGAAATAGGAATTCCAGTCAAAATGACGAATGCAACGCTTCCGTGTGGTTCGAGTTCGCGCTGGACGGCAAAATGATTATGTAATAAAGAGGTCACAAAAATAGTATGAAAAGTTTACAGGAGTGCCGTGCGGATATTGATAGAATTGACGCAGAGCTTTTAAAGTTATTGACCGAGCGCATGGAGGTCGCCGAGAATGTTGCGCGGTATAAATTAGCTAACGATATTCCGGTTTTTGACGAAACGAGAGAGCGTGCGGTTCTCGAAAAGGTTGGTTCGCGTGCGCCCGAAATACTTCGTACCGAGCTTGTCGGGACGTGGGACGGAATAATGAATATGTCGAAACTTCGACAGTATATAGTTAAGTCCGAATTGTCGGGTGAGGTATCGTTTGATGGCGAGAAAGTGCCCGAAAAACCGGGAAAAATCGGCGTTCAGGGTGTGCCGGGATCGTATTCTACTAAGGCGGCAAACGAGATGTTTCCGAACGAGGATCTGCAATATTTTCCGACATTTCCCGCACTTTTTGAAGCACTCGAAAACTGTGAAATTGACTGTATAATTGTTCCGCTTGAAAATTCGATACACGGCACGGTGTCAGGTGTTTATGCTGAACTTCTGGCACACGAATGCAGCATAGTAAAAGCACATCCTATTGGTATATCGCACTGTTTACTCGGCGCGAAAGGCTCGAAAATGAGCGAAATTACTAACGTTTTGAGTCATGAGCAAGCTCTTGGGCAATGCGCAAATTATATAAAAGAGCATAAATTCAATCAGACAAAAATGGTAAATACAGCAGCAGCGGCGAAATTAATTCATGACGAAAATGATCGTACACAGGCTGCGATCGCTTCGGCTGAGTGTGCAAAAATTTACGATTTAGAAATATTAGACAGCGAAATTCAAGACTCAGTGTGCAATTTGACGAGATTTGGAGCTATTCGCCGCGGAAGAGTGGTTTGCGACAATGCAAATAAAGTGAGCATCAGCTTCATTTTGCCGCATCATGAAGGCACATTGGCGCGTGTTTTGGCATATTTTTCCGCACTTGGTTTGAATCTCACAAAGATAGAAAGCAGCATGATTCCCGAAAAACCGTTCGAATATCGTTTTTATCTAGATTTTGTTGGTAATCTGTCTGATAATTCGACATCGGAATTGATCTCTGCTTTGTCAAAAGAAATGAATGATTTCCGGTTTTTCGGAAACTATTGCGAGGAATAAAATGCACGAACCGTTCATAAAAATTGAAAATTTAAATTTTTCATATACAGATGATGAAGGAAATGATGCAGAAGTGCTGCATGATTTGAATCTGGAAATAGGTCGCGGCGAGCTTGTCGCGGTGCTTGGTCATAACGGTTCGGGAAAATCCACATTGGCGAAGCTGCTCAATCTGATACTGTCGCCGAAATCCGGTCGGATCACGATAGACGGGCTTGAAATTACGAAGCCTGATTTAACAGAAGATGAACTTTTTGAAAACCGTCGCAAGGTTGGAATGGTTTTTCAGAATCCAGACAATCAGTTAGTTGCCACAGTCGTGGAGGAGGATGTCGCGTTCGGACCTGAAAATCTCGGAGTTCCGCCTGCTGAAATTCGAAAAAGGGTCGATGACGCATTGAAAACGGTCGGAATGAGCGAATTTGCGCGCCATTCGCCACACCTGCTTTCGGGGGGACAAAAGCAGCGCGTTGCAATTGCCGGGATAATCGCGATGATGCCCGACTGCATGATTTTCGATGAATCGACCGCTATGCTCGATCCGCAAGGTCGCCACGAGGTGATGGATACAATCCTTCATCTGAATCGTGAACTGGGTATTACAATTCTTCACATAACTCATTACATGAGCGAAGCGGCGATGTGCGATCGTGTCATCGTTGTGAACAATGGCGAGATCGAGCTTGACGGCAAACCCGGTGAAGTTTTCTCTCAGGTCGCGAAGCTTGAAAGTATCGGGCTTGATGTTCCGCAGACGGCGGAATTGCTTTATGAATTGAATCTTTCGGGTGTCAGGAAAAATGGCAAGGAGCTTCCGCTGAACAAACTTTCGGTTGAAGAAGCGGCGGATGAAATTATGGAACTGTTCGGAGGCAAAAACAAATAAAATGACAGAAATCGAATTGAAAAATGTTTCATATATTTACTCGCCTGACACGCCGTTTAAAAAAACTGCGCTTGATAATGTTTCGTTGAAAATTCACGGTGGTGTAATTACCGGGCTGATGGGTCATACCGGTTCAGGAAAATCTACGCTTGTACAACTTCTGAACGGGCTAAATAAGCCGACATCCGGGCAGGTTTTGGTCGGCGGCGAGGACATTTGGGCAGATCCCAAAAAAGTGAATCGCTTTGCATTTCGAGTTGGGCTGGTTTTTCAGTATCCCGAATACCAATTATTTGAAGAAACGGTAAAAAAAGACATCGCGTTTGGTCCTACGAATATGGGGCTTGACGCTGCCGAAATCGAACGCCGAGTTGTGCAATCTGCACAATTTTGTGGGATTTCGCCTGATCTGCTCGAAAAATCTCCGTTTGATCTTTCAGGTGGTCAAAAGCGCAGAGTTGCAATCGCCGGGGTGATGGCGATGGAGCCGGAAGTTCTCGTACTTGATGAGCCGGCTGCCGGACTTGATCCGCAGGGAAGAGAAGATATTCTCGGCGGAATCAAGAGTTATCAGCGAAATAGACAAAATTCGGTGGTGATCGTGAGCCATTCAATGGAAGATATGGCTAAATATTCTGATGAAATAATAGTTATGGATCATGCGAAAGTTTTTATGCAAGGCACGACAGCCGAGATTTTTGACCGAGCAGACGAACTTTGTGCGGTCGGACTTGACGTTCCGCAGATAACCGAGCTGATGAATACGCTTCGCGCTCGCGGACTCGATGTTCGTCACGGAATTTATACGGTCGAGGAGGCGCGAAATGAACTTTTGCGTTTGATCGGGAGGACAAAAAAATGCTGAAAGACATCACTCTCGGACAATTTTTTCCGGGCAACACGATCATTCACCGTCTCGACCCACGCGCAAAGCTGATTTTGACGATACTTTATATTGCGGCAACGTTTTTGGCAAAAAATCAATGGAGTTTTATCGCAATTATCGTCAGCGCGATAACTCTTGTCATTATCTCTAAAATTTCTCCAAAAACCGTTCTGAAAAGCATGAAGCCTCTGATTTTTGTATTGGCATTTACCACGTTCTTTAATTTATTTTGGACGGAAGGTGAAGTTTTGCTGATAAATATCGGTTTCATAAAAGTATACTTAGAAGGTATATTTTACGCGATAATGATAATAATTCGCATAACTGCTCTGCTCATCGGAACAACGATATTGCTGACCTATACAACATCGCCGATCATGCTGACGGACGGACTTGAACAATTGCTTTCTCCGTTCAGAAAAATTGGACTGCCGGTTCACGAATTTTCGATGATGATGACCATCGCGCTCAGATTTATCCCAACTCTTATCGAAGAGACTGACAAGATCATATCAGCGCAAAAGGCTCGTGGCGCGGATTTCGCGTCAGGAAGTTTGGCAAAACGTGCAAAAACACTTATACCGATATTGATTCCGCTATTTATTTCAGCATTTAGGCGCGCTGATGAACTCGCAACTGCTATGGAATGCAGATGCTACCGCGGCGATAATGGCAGAACGCGCATGAATGTGCTGAAATTTTCGCTTAAGGATGTGCTTTGGCTTATTGGAATGGCTGCGTTCATTTGCCTTATCGTGATTTTGAACAAGTTCCCGGCGGCGATCTCATTATGAAATATCTGATCGAGCTTGCGTATGTCGGAACACGTTTTGCAGGATTTCAAGTTCAGCCTTGCAAAATTACAGTCCAATCTACACTTCAGGATGCTATCGAAGCAGTATTCGGCGAACGCCTTCCGTTAAAGGGATGCAGTCGAACAGATTCTGGAGTCCATGCCCGACAATATTTTGCAACATTTGAATCTGCGAAACTAATTCCATCCGATAGACTTCCCCTGGCATTGAATGCCAATTTGCCGGAGGATATTTCGGTGAAATCGGCACGAATCGTTTCGGATGATTTCCATGTCAGGCATGATGTTGAATGGAAAGAATATGAATATCTGCTAATTAATTCCAGAATTCGCGACCCGTTTTTGACCGACAGAGCCTATCAGTGCAGGGTCATGAGCAAAGATCAAATTGAACTTATGCGAGCTGCCTCAAAATATTTGGTAGGCAAGCATGATTTTTCGAGCTTTATGGCAGCCGGATCGAAGATCGCCGATACGGTCAGGACAGTCAAATATATCGAAATTTGTGAAAATTGCGAGTTGATAAGCATTCGCATTGCTGCGGACGGCTTTTTGTACAATATGGTTAGGATTATAGTGGGAACGCTGATAGACGTTGCAAATAATAGAATCACATTGTGCGAAATACCGAAAATATTGGAGTCATGTGACCGTTCAAAAGCCGGTACGACCGCACCGGCAGCCGGATTATATTTAAATCGTGTCAAATTCCGTACAATTGAATAAACTGATAGCAGAACAAGGTTGGCAAAACCGAGTTCTGCTATCAATTTTTGGAGAAAAAGTATGGAAAAATATTTTGCGGCGGCAAACAGTTCGGGCGGGTTTGTGAGCTGGTTCGATGAAATTTTTGCGCCCGAAAAATTTGAACGAGTTTACCTGATCAAGGGCGGAAGCGGAACCGGAAAATCTACGCTGATGAAGCGGATAGCGGAATACGCACATGAAAAAAGTTTCACGTGCGAGGGCTTTTACTGCTCATCAGACCCGGATTCTCTCGACGGTCTGATAATAAAAAGTGAATTCTGTCGCGGAATTGCATTTGTAGATGCGACCGCACCGCACACGAAAGATCCCAAAATTCCCGGTGCGGTGGAAAAAATTGTAAACCTTGGCGAGTTTTGGGACGATAAAAAACTCATATCATCACGCGAAGAAATTACAGATTTGATTACAAAAAAGTCTGAATTGTTTAAACAAGCATATGAATTTCTTCACGCATCAGGCGAGTTCTCTAAGTTGTTGCATTCTATGTCATCCGAAATCGTGAATTTTACCAAAATTCAAGCGGCGGCGGATAGACTTGTTGCGCAAAGAATGAAAACGTCTCATTTTAATGTCAAAAACGAATGCGGAATCTCAATTAGAGGCATAAGCGCGATATCGACAAAAGGATTTGTGCAATTCGACACATACAAAACTTGCAAATTTGTTTATACGGTCGAGGATTCGATGTCAACTGCACCATTTATGCTTGATGCCTTGATCAAATCGGCAAAGCGAGCCGGACTCGAAATAATCCGCGCTCCATCGCCGCTCGAACCGGATATGACCGAGGCGATCAGTCTACCAGAACTTGAAATTTCGATAATAACCGGAAATAAAATTGACAACGAAAATTCCAAAAATATCAACATGGAACGTTTTATAGATCGCGGCGCGATCAGCAGCGAATTGAAAAAAGAACGAAAAATCATGACAAAGTGCAAATCTGAACTTTTGGAATGCGCACTTGAAAAGCTTTCAGAGGTGCGTCGGATACATTCGGAACTTGAATCGATCTACATATCGACGATGGATTTTGATTCCCTGAATGCTTTCACAGAAAATTTACTTTCGAAAATATTTGAACAATGACATATGTAAAAAGTATGTGAACAATGCCGAAAAACTATTGAAAAAAACGGTGAAATGTGGTATAATTTTAGATAAATAAAATTAGGAGATGAAATTTTGAGCGGCGAAAAAAAAGGAAAAATCGCGGCATGGTTTGACAATTTTTGGTATCACTATAAGGCACAAACGATAATCGCAGGTGTTGCGATCATAACAGCAATTGTATGTACTACACAAATTCTGACAAATGATAAATATGATTATTATCTGATGTATGCAGGTCCGCAAATTTTGGCGGTTCAAGATCTGACATATATTCAGCGAGCGGTAGCAACAGTTGGTGATGACCAAAATGGCGACGGAGAAGTTAAGGTTGCACTAAAAGATGTTGTCATGCTTTCGCCCGAAGAACGTGCGGCGGCAGTTGAAGAAAAAGATGCCGAATTTAACAATGAGTTCATACAAACCGAGATGACATCGTATTATCAGCAGATCATGGCGGGGGATGCGGCGATAATGCTGCTTTCGCCTTATATGTATGAGCAGGCGAAAGTATCGGGGCTTTTTATGCCTATTTCGGAAATTTTTACGGAGTTGCCTGATTCGATTTACGATGAGACCGGAATTACGCTTTCGAAAACGAAGTTCGGAACGAGCTTCAATGGGATAGATGACCTTCCGAATGACACGATACTTTGTATTCGCCAGATCACGTCATTCCAAAATATGAAAAATTCGAAAAAAGCAACAAAGGAATTTGAAGCTAATTTGGAATTGTTTAAACGAATTGTGCAATATGACGAATAAAAAATCCCCCGCTGGGGGATTTTTTATTCGTTTGGAGACTTTACAAATGATCGAATTTATGATATAATATATACATGGTTTAGAAAATCGACCAAAAATTTAGAAAAACGACAGGAACGAAAAAATGGAAGACGCATTTTACCCCTTCTCACGTGAACGAAAATGTGAAATAATTGCATTCAGACTTTCGCAAAAAGGTCATTATATGCCGCTCTACCACTCGCACACGTACTATGAATTTATTTTTGTGCTGAGCGAAGGAAAAATCGTTTTTTCAAATACCGGCGGATCGATCGAAGGCAATGGACATTGTGTTTGCTTTCACAATTCGCACGTAATGCACAGAAACAACGTGCCGAGTGACGTATATTATGATCGATTTGTACTATATATTGGCGAAAATGCACTGACAATGCTTGGCGGAGGAATCGGAGATCTCGGCATATTTGAACAAATTGGAACGGCTGTTATCTCACTCGGTCCCGCGGAATTGCGTATGCTTGAATATTATTTGACAGAAATATCACTCGAAACGACTTCGAATGACAAAAAAAGACTCTATGCAGCGTTGATTTTGACCGAGTTGAAGGAATATTCAAATCCCGAAAATATGCAAACGCTCAGCCCAATAAAAACATATATTAAAGATGTTGTTGAATATATTGGATTAAATTACAAATCAAATTTGACTACTACTGAATTAGCGAATAACTTTTTCGTAAGTGTGAACAAATTGAATAGAGATTTCAAGCGATATACCGGATCAACAATAAAACAATATCTGATCGCCTTGCGAATGAAATACGCGCAATCGATGCTTGCTGGTGGGGAAGGGGTCAAAAAAACCGCAGAGGAGTGCGGTTTTGAGAGCTTGTCATATTTTATTCAAGCATTCAAGCAGTACACTGGGCAGACACCATCGAATTTTTCGAAAAAAGCATTGGGAAAATTTGATTATTACTCATAAAAAAATGACGCAAATGCGTCATTTTTTTAACCAAACTATGCTTCGTTCCTCTGCAAAGCCCGATGCACTGTAGAGAATTACGACATCATCGACCTGAACGCCATCGCTTTTTAATTTATTAAGATAGCTTTCGAATCCGCCGTTGAAATTTCGCAGATCGATCACAATCATCCGTTCATAATGATTCGCCAAAAGCGGAAGCATACAGTGCGCATATGAATCTTTTGCCATTACGAGGACCCGACCATTTTTTATACTTGTAGTAATGTCTGCTATCGCCG
>CAZRVL010000061.1:0-12821 GCA_964603455.1 uncultured Lachnospiraceae bacterium | reverse complement strand
TACAAGGCACCGCTAATTCCCCGGCTGGTATGGCCTTATTTTATAGCTTGTCATTTAAGTTCAACGGGCAGACTGCCCGACACCTATATATTATATCAGATTTTTTTTAAAAATGCAAGAGGTTTTTGAAAATTTCCCGTCGATGGTAAAAAAGTTTACAGTTTACCGCCACGAATACTGTATTCAGCGGTTTTTGCGCTATAAAAATTACCAATTAATCTCGAAATTAAAATTCTCAGTTTCCGACATTATATCGCTCATAGTAGAACAAATACTGCTGTGCTATTCCGGCATATTTTCCGAGTGCAGGTATGTCCAAGCCATCCGGATAATATTTTGATATTACCCGCTTCATCCAAACATCTATAGGGAATGCAGAGGTTATGCCAAAGCCGAAAAGCATAGCACACGAAGCGACCTTCGGACCTATTCCTCTGACATCACAAAGTGTCTCCATAGCCTCATCAGGTGTCATTGAAGTTATAGCTTCGTAATCAAGTCCGCCATGCACCGCTTTGGTTGCGGCATCGAGTATGTATTTTGCTCTGAAACCGGTCTTCAGATCCATCAATCCATCAAGCCCTGCAGCTATGAGTGCCTC
Source organism: uncultured Lachnospiraceae bacterium (assembly GCA_964603455.1). GTDB lineage: Bacteria > Bacillota > Clostridia > Oscillospirales > CAG-272 > Flemingiibacterium. The sequence continues at coordinate 12,220 of CAZRVL010000061.1, read as the reverse complement.
AGGAGTCGGAAAAGCATAATATGTCTTTTCGCCGCATTTTATTTCTTCTCCGTATTTTTCACACATAGCCGCAACTATCTTCTTTATCCGCGGTATATTGTTGTTTTGTGAAATTATGAAGGAGCACACAGTTTCCCACGATTCTTGGCGCAGTATCCTTATGCCTGAGCCATATTCCATCGCAGCGGGCATTATTTTGTCCTTACCGTGCGATGCTGTTTTGAACCGTGAGGCGATCTCGGCGCGTATAGCAGAATAATCCGCATCGAGCGCAAGATAATGCCGCCATATATTTTCATAGTCCTCAACTGTGGAATTGTGTATTTCGAGCACATTCGGTGCTGACTGCGAGAAACGCACATATCTTCCGTATGCCACGCCCTCGAACGAATCATCACCGACCGGATCGAATCTAAAACACTGTCCGCAGTCGAATATCTGAGCTATCAGAAAATTTTCAAGTCCTTCGAGCTTTACCGATGAAAGACCGTCATTATCGGTAAAAGCCGTTATTTTATCAGTATATGTAATCATTTTACCCTCATTTTTACAATTTGTTTCTTGCATTATGCTATTCATGACGTTATAATATTTATATAGCGATCAAATTTAATAAATAATGAACCTAAAATAAGTCTCAGGCATTACTCAGAAAAAGTCTCCGAAAGGAGCGGAAAGGAGGCTTTCGGACACCGAAAGCCGTTCATTATCATGGAAAAAATTTATACTATCCCCGTAAATGAGGCTTTCGAAGCCTCGGAAGCCGACCATACCTGCGGATGCCCTTTCTGCACATTATACCGCAAGCTCGAAAACGATCAGCTCGAACTTATTCTCGGCGCATCTATGATGGAGCCTGACGTAAGGATCAAGACCAATGAGCAAGGATTCTGCAAAACGCATTATGACATGATGTTCACCCGAAAAAATCGGCTCGGAATGGCATTGATGCTCGAAAGCCATCTGAATCAGCTCAGAGACGAGACCTCAGGCGGCGGATTTGCTGCACTGAAGGGAATCGGAGTCGAACCGATGAAAAGGCTCGAAAAGCTTGAATCGACCTGCTATATCTGCTCCAGAATAGAATTTTCTCTCGACAAAATGTTCGAGACGGCAGTGTTGCTCTGGGAGCAGGACGATAATTTCAGGAAAAAGCTCCGCGCACAGCCGTACATATGTCTTCCGCATTACAGGATGTTCGTTGAACACGCAAGGCGCGGACTTTCGAAAAAGAATTTCGCCGATTTTTACAAGGAGGTCTCAACTGTCGTAAACACATATTTTGATTCGCTTCGCGAAGATGTGAGCTGGTTCTGCAAAAAATTCGATTACCGTTACGATGCAGAACCGTGGGGCAATGCCAAGGATGCGGTCGAGCGTGCGATAAAGTTCACATCCGGCGATATGCACAGGGATGAATGATCATTTTTTTAAGATCATATCGTCAAGCCGTATAATATCTCCTGCCCCCATGACGATAAGTACATCGCCATCTTTAAGCTCGGAGTGCAGATATTCGGAAATTTCTTCAAGCGATGCTATATATTTTCCCCCTGCCGCTTTCGAAAGCTTTTCAGAGCTTACTCCGAACGTGTTGATCTCACGCGCTGCATATATATCCGAAAATATCGGATGAACGCCCTTAAAAGCCGCTGCAAATTCATCAAAAAGCGCATATGTCCTCGAATATGTGTGAGGCTGAAAAACAACGAACACCCTCTCATATCCCATCTTTAAAGCCCCTGCAAGAGTCGTTTTTATCTCTGTAGGGTGATGCGCATAATCATCGTATACCGGTATCTTTGCGCCGGAAGCGGTCAGCATATCGCCTTTGTATTCCATACGGCGTTTGGCTCCTGTGTAGCTTTCAAGACCGCGTGCAATATCTTCACTCGAAACTCCACAGAGATCTGAAGCAGCGGCAGCAGCGAGAGAATTTAATATATGATGTCTTCCGACAACCTTAAGCTTGACATGAGTGAAAAATCCACTCTGCTTTAAAATATCAAACTCAGCACATCCGTGATCATATGTCACATTGTTCGCAGTGAAATCAGCATCCATGCAAGCACCGTTGTCGAAATCATAGCTGTAGCCGACGACTTTTCCGGAATAGCCCTCAAGCGCACGTCTGGCATTCGGGTCGCCGATATTGGCAACTGTACAACCATCATGTGCTATTGATATATATTTTTTAAAGGAATCTATTATTTGCTCGATTCCCGAAAAATAGTCGGTATGATCGAGGTCGATGTTCAAGACTACTGCTATATTCGGTGTGAATGACAGAAAGGAATCCTGATACTCACACGCTTCCATAATGAAATCTCGCTTTGTTCCAATACGATACGCGCCGCCTATTTCAGACAGCTCTGCTCCGGAAACTATTGTCGGATCGCGTTTTGCCGTGAGGAATATATGTGAGATCATCGAGGTAGTCGAGCTTTTTCCGTGCATTCCCGAAACTCCTATGCGGTTTTCCGACAGACTCATGAGCCATCCGAGAAAATCCGCACGATATATGCAGTATTTTTCTCCGTTTTTGTCGGCTTCAAGAGCTGCCGCAAGTTCCGCATTGTCCGGCTTTATCGCTGCGGTATATACTATCACATCATAATCATTTAAATGCTCAGGTGAAAGCTCATAGAATATCTCAGCTCCGCATTCTTCGAGCGAGCGTGTCAAGCTTGACGGTGTGCGGTCATAGCCGCCTATAACGCAGCCTCTGTGCTGTGCGATATGAGCCAGCGATGACATACTTATTCCGCCAATACCTATAAAATAAACTTTTTTCGGACTTGAGAATATCTCCTCAAGCTGCTCAACAGTATATTTTGTGTACATAAAATTCAGCTCCTTGTAAGAAATCCTTACTAATATTATAACACATTATGAGCAAATATTCAAGTACCGACGCGAAATTTTTATTTTCGACATTTATCGCGTCAATTCATATTCAGCTCGTCTTTCGTTAAAGAAAATCTTTCTTTCGCTACGAACAAATTTCAAAAAATGCGTGTTTATTTGTCATAAATTAAGTGTATAATATTGGTAAGGTTTTTTCTAAGACGATTTAACCGCAAAAAGATTACACCGTTTATTCCATGGAGGTAAAAAAATGCTCATTTCCGATATCAAAGTAAGAAAGTTATTTGAAGACGGACCTATGAAGGCAATCGTTTCCGTAACATTTGACGGTCAACTCGCCGTACATGACATCAAGGTTATCAATGCACGTGACAAATTCTTCATCGTTATGCCCAGCCGCAAAAATCCGGACGGTACTTACCGCGATATAGTTCATCCTATAAACGCGCAGTTCAGAGCGATACTCGAAGACGCTGTCATAGATGCTTACAATAAAGCACTTGCTGAGGCTGAAGCCGATGCGGCAGCGAGAATTTATGAAGAAGTTGAAGCTTCAGACGCTGAATAAAAGACATTAAAATAAAAATATACCGTTGACTGGCAGAAATTTCTACAGTCAACGGTATGTTTTTATTTTAGAATTGCAGAGAGACGTTTATTCTAACTTTGAGCAATAGTTACCGCTCAGTGTTCAAACGCTTCAAGAAAGCCGTCAAACTTCGTTTCGTATACCGAAGAGACGGATGCCAGCTGAGATGCAAAGGTCTCGTTTTTCTCATATATGCACGCTCTGAAGATCATATACGGAAATTCCTGCTCAAAATACTTCGAATAGATATATGCAAAATCATAAACGGTATTTTGGAAAATAATATCAAGCATATCACGCGATTCTTCATCTCGGATGAGCTTACCGTACAACGTTTTTTCGTAGAATGCTGGAGTTACCTGCTTATAACTTTCTGCCGCCAACGCCTCAGTCACAGTCCCGGCAAAATCCACATCGGCGGTTATCGGCATCAGGAAAACATCGGTTCGATCAAGATAGAAGGAATAATAATTTTCCTGTTCCTTATCCCACTTCGGATACGGAAGTATGCCGAAATCCGCGTCCATATTTCTCAGCTCCTTTGCATAACCTATCCATGATGTCATGAACAGAGCCTTTCCGGACTGGAAATCACTTTCATTCGGAAGCGAAAATTTACCATTGTTGCAAATATATGCGTCTCCGCTCTCATTGATGAATTTGTAGACCTTATCAAAAACATCGAACAGCTTTTCGGATTGATTTAATTTGCTCGGCAGACCATTTTGATCATACTGAACGGTTTTAAGTCCTGCACCGTAAACGAACGGAACTGTATGAGTCCATCTGTTGCAGGCAAAACCCCAGCGGTCATCTTCGTTCATTTGACCATCGCCGTTAAGATCATCCGCACCGCTCGCACTTAACTCTATCAGTTTGTCTACCGTCCACTCACCGCTTTTGACCAACGCATACTGATCTTCCATGTGAATATCCTCAGCGATCTGCTTATTGAAGAATATCGCCTGTCTCACCTCGCTGAACAAAAGCGAAAGATCACCTATAGCAATATAAGTAACTCCGTCAATACCGGCTTCCTCGATAAATTCTTTTTCCCACCAAGGCTTTTCAAAATTTATTTTATCAAGATCATACCAGTTGTAATAAAGTCCGTTCATAGAACCTGTAGCGGCGAGCCATGAATATGCCGAAAGTAGCTGATATTCGTCATCACCTGCCATAATGGATTTGTCCGCAAGTTCAAGTACATTTCCGACAGTTCCCGTACCGTAATCATGAACCGTTATCGTTACGCCGAACCGTTCCTCAACTGTGCGATTTCTCTGATAGATAGCATCATCAAGAACATCTCCTGTCTGCTCCTGATCAAATTCATATGTGAAATCCGTTCTTGAAAGAATGTTAAATTCGCGTCCACCGTAATCAACTGTTTCAAGGTCATCACTGACGAGTTTACGCTTTTCGGCATCGCTAAGATCCGATGTATCGATCGTCGCATCGGATGTGCTGTAATCTGTCGTGTCCGTTTTCACATCGCCGTTTTGAGATGTGCATCCGGTAAGAAGGCTTGCCAAAAGTAGGAGTGCTATGAATTTTTTCATAATAATACCAGAGTCCTTTCGTAATAAAATATATTTTGATTTAAAAATAATTGTCTGTGCACAAGGTAGACAATTTTTCATCAGATTGTCTTTATTTTCATTTTTCCGCCAAGATTCTCAGGAAGATAGACCACTACCTCATCAAGCCTGCAATTCTCATTTTTCTCTATCTTAAGATCGATAAGACGGCGATTTTTGACCTTCATCTCAACAGTCAAACCGTTTCTGACCGCTCTTTTGAAAGAAAAGCTATCGAATTTCAAGCCTTCGGCAATGTGCAACCCATCTTCTTCATATCTTACAAACAGCTCATTCAGCGCATGAACATACATTCCGGCAGCTGTAGTGAACCACGGACGGCAGTAGGTCTTACTTTCACGATTGTTTATCTCAAACAATTCACCGAAGTCACCGCACGTGTCGGCAACATATTCAAGTGCCGCAAGTGCCTCATCCTTTCTTCCAAGCCGTGAAAATACGACTGATTTCCAGCAAGAATACCACGAGCAGACACCGTGTCCTATCGAATACATATTTCCAAAGGTATTTTCATGTTCAAGATAGTCATCTATCGCCGCAGTTTGAAGCTTGCTCTCACGATCTATAACATCAAACGGATAGACTCCACTGAGTACCGATATGCTTCGGTCTTCACAACCAGGATAAGGTATATAACGTTTCCCGTCATTCGGAAGCGAAGCCATGAGCTTTTCGGCAACAAAACGGCAGTTTTCAGCATTTTGGGGTTCAATGCCAAGTATTTCAAGAGTTTGTGCATAAACCTCTAATGTCTTTATTACCGAACAGGTAGTCATATACGCATTTTCGACACCGGCTCCAAGCCTTTCAAGATCGGTGCATTTTCCGATATACAGCTTTTCGCCGTCTCGATATATCGATTGATCGAGATAAAATTTTGCACAAGCCTCAATTACCGGAAGAGCCGTTTCGCGCAGGAAATCAACATCAAGCTTGTATTTGTAATACTCATATTCCGAGATCGCTATCATTGCCATGTGAAAGATATGGTCGTAATAAAAGCCGGGAGGAGAGGCCTCGGTTCCGTCTTCAATAGTTTCCCACGGATAGTGGGCGTATTGCTTTTCCTTTGCAGAAGCTCTGCATATCGCAATATTCAGACCGTTTTTACGGAAAACAGGTATCCTCATCGCTTCTTCCATATGATTTGCCGCGAGAAGTCCCTGGAGCATATAATGTTCATCGAAAGCGAAAAATCTTCCGTTCCAACAAGAATCGCTCAGTCCGACCGGCATAGACCACGGAGTCGCATACGACTTTAGATGATAAAGTGCAGTCTTGTATACGCGGTCGAGCTTTTCACATCCGGTGATGATATATCCCTTTGAATAAAAATCCTGCATATATAGCCTATGCTCAGTTTGCAAAGCTGCAAAATCAACATTCGGGATATTCACGTTCCGACTCTCCGACAGCAGTATATAAAAGGTCATGCTGCATTCTTTGTCTATCTTCAGCGACAGAGTTACCGAATCCTCCGTATTTGCCAAAGCACATTCGGCATCCGAAAATACCGCCACCGTTCCTGAACAGTTGTCTTGATCGAGAGCATTCCACACTATTCGATTTTCATGTGCCGAAGTCTCAAAAAACTTGTTTTTTTCGCCGCATTTTGTGAGTGAATATTTAAATTCATAGGTAAATTCAGTATTCGGAACAAAAGATTTACGTATTACTACAAGATTGTCATTTGCGCAAACAAATGCTGTAGTTTTCAGTTTTGATCCGTCAGAATACTCAGTTTGACAAACTATTTCACCGTTATCACAATCAAGCTCCTGCTCCGACTCAACAAGAATGAGTCCGCTTAAGGTCTGAGTGAAATAACCGAATGGAATAAGCGGTTTTGTCTGTATCGATTGTGTACGTTTCCCCTCCCACCAAATAGAGCGTCCAATATTGCTCATGATAAGCTTTCCAGTATCATCAGGATACATAGAGCCATCGGGTGCTATCTGCAAGGCTATCGTACCGTTCGCGATTATAGGTGCGCAGTAGGTATCGTTTGGGCTATTGTGAATAAATTTCATATGTGTCCTCCACATTTCTTTGATAATTTATTATAACACACAAAATGCCTTCGGTCAATAACATAATAACGCAGATAATATACGAAATCACGCTTGACAACAAGTTTATAATATGATATAATATTTGTAAAATAGTATCTTTGATAAAGATACTCAAAATAAATTACGATAAGGAGCAGATAAAAGGTTTTATGTATTACAATGCAAACGGACGAAAAATAATTCAAATAAACGATGATCCAAAAGAGACCGATGATGTATTCGTTCAAGAAGTCGGACATAGCTTTCCTAAGTCAGGCACAAAACACAATCTGCCACCGAGAACCGTCTACACGATACATTTTGTTGTATCAGGTGTACTCTGCTTCGATGATAATGAGCTGCATATGGGTGAAGGCTATTTGATACCGTCTGATACTGGATTTTCGATAAGCGTTGGTGAAGACTGCGAGCATTATTGGATGATGGTAGGAGGTACAAAGGTCTCGGAATTATTTGCCGGCATAGGCAAACCGGATTCGTCACACTTGCTTGATACCGGCTTTTTCAAGCACATACGCAAAGACTTCGATTTTACATTATCATATGACAAAACTATAGGATTTGATATGCCATTGCTTATGATGTCTCTGCTATGGAAACTTTTGTCGGTAGTTCATATCGATGAAAGAACCAATGTTTTCAGTCAAAGTGAATATGTACGTATCGGATGTGAATATATCGAGCAGCATTATTTTGAACAGATCAGTGTTGAAGAGATAGCTGCCGCCGCACATGTAAGTTCGAAATATATGTACAAACTCTTTAAAAAAGAGCTTGGTGTATCGCCGAAAGAATTGCTCATAGCCAAACGGATAACCTATGGAAAATATTTGCTTGAGACAACTCAAATGACAGTCGAGGATATTGCCGTTTCGGTCGGATATTCATGTGCGAGCCGATTCATATATGCGTTCAGAAAATCATTCGGAGTTTCACCGAACGTTGCAAGAACAACGCATATGAAAATTAAAGCGAATCATATAAAAACTAAACTGTAAAATTTCCAATAAAAAAAGCAATCAACTTTTTATGTTGATCGCTTATATTGTTATGGAGGAAAATTATATGAAATGTCCCTATTGCGCGAAAGAAATGTCATGCGGATATATCTACAATGGAAGGAATCCCGTTAGTTGGATTCCACGTGAAAGTCGTATGCCGATTTTAGGATTTCTAAAGCCCAATAACTGCGTAAATCTTTACCATACGCATTCAAGTGCATGGAGCGGATACCGTGCAGAAGCATTTTATTGTGATTCGTGCCATGTTGTGATCTCGAAAACATCACTTTACTGATCATAATCTCGAACAAATACGCCTGTACAATATACCATACAGGCGTATTTTAACCGATCTTCCAATCCCCTTTATTACAACAGACACGGTACAAAGCATTTCAATCGCTATGAACGCCTCCGTAACAGACTATATTACGGGATATTGTATTTACCATATTGACAGCTTTTATAAGGCGAAGCTTATACATATATTTCTCATTTCCAATGCGCTCATAATTTATTTTAGTTATGGTTTTGTTATAGCACATTGTGCTTAATTTGTCAATGGTTTTTCAAAAATTTCTTTTTCCACTTGATTATTTTATAAAAATATGGTATAATATTACGGTCATGCTAAGCTTTATATATTAACTGCTTTGGTATGTGGATTTAAATAGTTATGGTTTTATTATCGATTAGAGCTGCAAAAATCATTTGCGGCTCTAATTTGCTTTTTTGTTTTGTCTGTGGTTTCTTACTTTTATTCTTGAACTTTGCATAAAAAAACGCACGGATTAAATAAAATCTATGCGCAAAGCCGGCTTTCGGATACAACTAAGAAAACAATATAAAAAGCAATATTGTTATATTTTTTATTTTAAATATATGTTATAATATATATAATAAGCTTCCGAGAGGATAATATATGCTTTTAAAACATAATAAAAACCAGTACACGGATGTAAATTATATTTCTACCGCGGAATTAGCAAAGCTTCTCTCCTCCAAATCTGCTGATGATATAGTGCCGTTTCTATTTGAGCATTATGGAATCAATTGTATAAATATGCACAAGATCAACAGCAAAAGGTTAGATATTCTTATTGAAGAACTAAAACATCACCCATCCGACAAAGAAAAAATATTAGCTGAAATAATTTCTCTGGTGCGTTCTGTTACAAATTACGATAAAGAAGAAATACCTGTTATCGAATTGATCAAGAAAAACATACAAAATAATCTTGCACAAAATTTATCTTTGGAAAAGCTTGCCGATATGGTTGGAATCAGCAAATATTATATGTGTCATCTGTTTAAGAGCAAAGAAAAAATATCAATAAAAAATTATGAAAAAATGTTACGGCTTTCAAAGGCAAAGGAATATTTGATAAAAACAGATAAATCCATAACTAATATTGCATACGAATGCGGATATGAAAATGCAAGTTATTTTTCTAAGATATTTATGGAAACAGAAAATATTTCACCGGGAAAATACAGAAAATTACAAAAGTACAATGAATACAGGAGTGATAATATGAATTTAGAACATATCGATTTATTGAAGAATGTTGATACAGATAATCTATTAAAGATCAACAATATGAAAAGTTATACTGTATCACTGCCATCTGAAGAATATAACTTTCTCCATGAAGCAGCAATAATTGAATATCACGGTATATTATTTGCAGCGTGGTATAATAACAAAAAATGTGAGTTATACGGCGAAACGCCCATTCGTTTTTCAATCTCCATTGATAAAGGACAGACGTGGAGTAAGCCATATGAAGTAATAAATGATAAGACCGGCAAAATACTTTATTGTCCACCTGTGTTTGGCATATGCGATGACAAATTATATATGTTCATAAATCAAATGGTTTCTGCCGATCACATCCATTCATTGGATTTATACGAATATGACGGAAAAAAATTTAACCTAAAATGGTCTAAGCAGATACCTTTCAAATGCAACACAAATGTTTACAGCTTGCCCAACGGAAAATTAATACTGCCGGGGAGAGTAGGGGAAATCGATGAATTTCCCAATACACCGGCAGTTCTCATATCAGATTCAGGAAAAATTGATGCCGAATGGAGATTGGTAAAAATACAAAATGATGGCATTATTGCAGGTGACGAAAAATATGTACATCCCGAAGTTTCGCTTGTTGTCTGCTCGGAAAAACTATATGCGTTTTGCAGAAATGATGCCAACGATACCCCGATAATATACATTTCTGATGATTTCGGCGAATCATGGAGCAAGCCGCTTTCTCACGACATTCCGTTTTCAAATTCAAAAATTTATTCGGGTACGTTGTCTGACGGAAGAAATTATGTAATCGGTAATCTTGATTCCCAAAGAACAAAGCTTGCCATTTTCTTCAGCAAAATCAAAAGTATGAAATTCACAAAAGGCTTTATGCTGCAAGACGGAATTTCGAGCAGTCTCGGCTTTGGCGATGCATGGCACTATCCTTCGGCAGTTGAGTTTGACGGAAAATTATATGTTATATACACATTTAACAAAAACGACAGAGGTGCTGCAATTTCCGAACTTGATATATCCGAGATTTAAATAAATAGCTCTATAAAAAAATTCTGTCTTACGACAGGATTTTTTTACTATAACATTGATGCAATATCTACGTTATTTCTTTTCTGCGGAAACGACATTCACCCGCATCAGGAGCGTGACTTGCGGTTAAAAGATCTGTTCTCATGAGCAAGCCTTATAACGGGCATATGAACCTCAACAAGAACAACGACTTCATTTTCATCACACTTGACATCCTTTATTTTCGATGGCATCGGAATCTTATCATCATCTGTTTCCATGCACCACAAATGTCCTCTGAGAGCTTCTTTTGCCATTTTGAGCGCATCTTCCTTATCAATGCACAACCCGGCAGATCAGGGAATGTGACGGCAATATCATAGCCATCTTCATATGTTAAGACGGCAGGAAAAATATAGTTATCCGATTTCTTCAAAAAAATCACCTCCAAAATGTACTAAAAATGGTTACTAAATTTGTAACCCTGACTATTTTAAAATGCTCGCAAACGTTTTAGGTAGTGTAACCACCTAAAATATCCGAATTTTTTGACGATGACGAGATCGTCACCCCGGGAAATATTTCCACAGGAGCCCGCAAAACACGTTATTGTCGGTGATGCGATCAGGTACAGCAGAATTTTTCGCTTTTTCATGTTGTGATCCTTTCTTCAAAACCATATTCTGGTGTTAAGATAATCACTAACCGGATTGCATCCATAATATTCAATCAATGACAAGATACTATGAAGTATTCTCAACTACGCCGAAGCAGATTTTACACTAAAATCATGGACAACCGTTAGTGCGTCCTCATCGCCGAAATATTCACAAAAGTCTGTAAAGCGCGTATGCTAAAATAAATATTGTTCCTCGGTCAAAAACATCTAATATAAATTCATTCGCACTATATCCCCAGAAAAATGCGTGAAATACAATTGCCATGATTTGACTGATGGATATAAGTAATAATAAGTACCGAAGTATTTTGCTCTTCATATTTTTTACCCCACATTTCTGCCATCTATAAGTACAAGCATATACAGTTGTACCCTATTAATCGGTTGCCGTTTCACAATATGCACCGAATATCTACTGCAACCATAAATTTATTTCGTTCTATGTTAAGTTGTAATGAACAATCAAACATCAAACAACCTCTGTTATATATCTCCATTCACCCACATTATAGCATAAATCCGTAAGCTTGTCAAGCATTTTTTGAAAATGTACAAAATTCAATTACCACTTTTGTGCAGAGCATACAGTGGTAGAACTAAAGTCATCAGCTCAGCTTCGTATATAGATATAAAAAAGCCACTCGTCAAAAGACGAGAGGCAAACTGGTGGACCATCTAGGACTCGAACCTAGGACCGACCGGTTATGAGCCGGTTGCTCTAACCAACTGAGCTAATGGTCCAAATATATTGACGTGCAAGCACATCATCTAAAGAAGTTTCCTCAGAAACTTCAAATATCATTTTACAAAATAAGGAATGAATATATCTTCGGATATATCCATTCCCTAC
>CAZRVL010000060.1:0-13065 GCA_964603455.1 uncultured Lachnospiraceae bacterium | reverse complement strand
CGACCGAGGAATATCGCGGTACACCCTTCTGGGCGTGGAACTGCAAGGTCACGCCAGAGCTTATAACCCGTCAGATCGGCTATCTCAAGGAGATGGGCTTCGGCGGCTATCACATCCATTCGCGCACGGGAATGGATGTACCTTATCTCTCAGATGAATTTATGTCGCTCATCCGCCACTGCGCCGATGAAGCGAAAAGAACTCACACACTCGCGTGGCTCTATGACGAGGACAGATGGCCCTCGGGCGCGGCAGGCGGTCTTGTCACGAAAACACCGAAATATCGTCAGCGTTTCCTTTTGATAACCAAGAACGATATTGTTTCAACGCTTAAGCCCGAAGCAGAAGCTGTCGAACTCGGCGAGAGCTATTTCTTCCACGCATATGATGTCGTGCAGAACGAAGCAGGCGAATTGGTATCATATCGAATGATAGCTCCCGATGAAAAGGCTGAGGGAACGAAATGGTTCACATATTGTCAGTCTGCCGGAAAGAGCGGTTGGTATAACAATCAGACATATGTCGATACTCTTTCCAAGCCTGCTATAGACAAGTTCATCGAAACGACTCATGAACGCTATAAGGAAGTCGTCGGAGATGAATTTGACAAGGTAGTTCCCGCAATATTCACCGATGAGCCGCAGTTCTGCCGCAAGGGTACGTTCGCATTTGCAACGAGCGATCAGAGCGTATCGCTTCCGTGGACTCCCGGACTTGAAAGAAAGTATTTTGAACGCTACGGTGAGCGCATAGAAGAAAAGCTTCCCGAGCTTTTCTGGGAGCGTTCTGACGGAAACGTTTCGAGAAGCCGTTATCTATATCATGATTTTGTTTGCCAGCTTTTCACAGAGGCATTTGCCGACAACTGCGGTGAATGGTGCGGCAAAAACGGTATTTCGATGACCGGTCATATGATGGAAGAGGATTCTCTGCACAGTCAGACGGCTGCACTCGGCGAAGCTATGCGTTCATATCGTAAGTTCCAGATACCGGGCATAGATATGCTCTGTGACGGACACAACTTTGCGACCGCTAAGCAGTGCCAATCGGCAGTCCATCAGTATGGTCGAGAGGGAATGCTTTCCGAGCTTTACGGTGTTACCGACTGGGACTTCGATTTCAGAGGTCATAAGCATCAGGGCGACTGGCAGGCAGCTCTCGGAGTTACCGTAAGAGTTCCGCACCTTTCGTGGATGTCTATGTACGGCGAGGCAAAGCGCGATTATCCTGCATCGATATTCTATCAGTCTCCGTGGTATAAGGAATATCCGTATGTCGAAAATCATTTCGCAAGACTCAATACCGCACTCACTCGCGGAAAGCCGAATGTAGATATTGCAGTCATCCATCCGGTCGAAAGCTATTGGCTACACTGGGGTCCTTCCGAAAATACCGGAACTATCCGTTCACGCATAGAAGAAAACTTCTCGAATACGGTAAATTGGCTCTTGTTTGCACAGCTTGACTTTGATCTTATCAGTGAGAGCCTACTCCCGGAACAGTTCGGTGGTATCGATGAGAAGAAGCTTAAGGTCGGCGAAATGGCATATAAGGTGGTCGTAGTTCCCGGTATCGAAACTATCCGCAAGACCACTCTCGATGCACTTGAAAGATTCATGGCGGCAGGTGGAAAGGTCGTTGTCATGGGCGATCTACCGAAGTATGAGGATGCTGTTAAGTCGAATGCTCCTGCCGAGATACTTTCAAACAGTGAGCATATCCAGTTCTCACGCGATCAGCTCATCACAGCTCTCGAAGATTTCCGCACTGTCGGAATACGCGATGCGGGCGGAAATATAGCCGGAAACTATATCTACAACTATCGCCACGATACAGACGGCGAATGGCTCTTCATTTGTCACGGAAGACCTTCAGCAGGCTTTGGTGCAGACGATCTGCGTATCACGATAAAGGGTGAATTTACACCGATTATTTGGGATACGATCAGCGGAGAGACCTATGTTGCTGATTATAGAGTTGAAAACGGAAATACGATAGTCAGACGAGCAATGTATCCGCATGACAGTCTGCTTCTCAAGCTCACACCGTATGATCCTTCCATAAGACCTGCGGAAACTGCTAAGAGTAATGTTGTGCGTGAAGTATTTTGCCACAAGCCTGTGGAATACAAGCTCGATGAGCCTAATGCGCTGCTTATCGATTTTGCCGAGTGGAGAGTAGATTCGGATTCACTGACCGCAGACGGCAAATGGCATGAGGGTGAGGAGATACTTCGTCTTAACAACATGGCGGCAAGCGAAGCCGGAGTTCCCGCATATAACGGAACTCAGCCTTGGGCAGAGCCTAAGGAGGAGCTGACTCATCATGTCGATCTCAGAGTCTGCATAAATTCCGAAATAGATTACGAGGGCGCATATCTTGCCATCGAAAATGCACCTCTCTGCGAGGTTATTCTGAACGGTGTCAAGGCTGACGGCAGGATCGACGGATATTTTGTTGATGAGTCTATTGAGAAGATAGCACTTCCTAAGATAGTCAAGGGTGAGAATGAACTGCTCATCCGTACTCCGATAGGCATAAGAACTAAGGTCGAATGGTGCTATCTGCTCGGAAACTTCGGTGTCAAGGTAGCAGGCTGTGAAAAGACTTTAACGCTTCTTCCCGAAAAGCTCGGATTCTCGACTGTAACAGATCAGGGACTTCCGTTCTATACCGGAAACATCGAGTATAATGAGGAGATCGAAGTACCCGAATGCGAATTGGCGGTTCGTGCGACCGAATACCGCGGAGAGCTCATCAGAGTATTCCTCGATGGTGTCGATCAGGGTGTTATAGCATATTCTCCCTATAAGTTGGAGCTCGGCAAAGTCTCGGCAGGCAAGCATACGATAACCTACAGACTTTACGGAAATCGTTTCAATGCGTTTGGTGCATTGCACAATACCAGAAGAAACGAAAGATGGGTCGGCCCTGGTATCTGGAGAACCTCCGGTGACAGCTGGTGCTATGAATATCAGCTTCGCCCGATGGGAATACTCATAAGCCCGATAGTTGAGATCAAAAAATGATCTGACAGCTTTATAGCTTAAAAAATAACGTCCGAAATATTTTCGGGCGTTATTTTCTCTGACACAATGAATCTAACTCATGATTCGGAAGTGTTTTCGAAGTATGCTGTGCGTTCAAAAATCAATGACAATATCAGCTTGTCAAAATACAAAACGACTCATGTCTTTTGACCTGAGTCGTATTTGCCGACTTCTGAATGCTGAGCATGAGAAGTCTTATTATTTTTACTGAAGCTCAAAGCCTATGAGCGACAGATCGTCCTTTACGGGTTCGCAGAGCAGAGCATGGTCGATGAAGGATACGCTCTTAGACTTCGGAGCGCGGTGAAGCTCGAATATCTCCACAGTATTGTGCTCCTTGAGTATCTCGCCCGGAACATATAATGTCATCTGAGGACCTATCGACCAATATCTTCCGATGTTATAGCCGTTTATGAATACAACGCCCTTAGAATATTCGCGCATATCTATGAAGGTATCGACTCCCGGCTTTGCGTCAAATTCGCCGCGAAGGAAGGTAGGTGTGTCGTTTTGAGGCTCGTCCTTTGTATATGCTACCTTTTCGAGCGACTTTAACGGTATCGTTCTAATATCGAAGCCGGTCTGATTTGCGAAGTTGTAGAGGAATGAGCCGTTTTCGTTTTCGATGAGGAAACGCAGATTTCCGTTGAGTCCCTTGCGGTCATACATGAGATGTCCGTAGGTCGTGTGACCGAGATTCTCGACAAGAATGGTTAGCTCTGCGCCTTCCTTCGGAACTCTGAACTTTATGTCAGGATTGTTTTCACCATCGCGAAGGATCGCTCCGATGTATTCGCCGTTGAGATATATGGTCGCACGGTCGGCGAGATCGTAGAGCTTTATGTGTCTTATGCGGTCATCGGTATAGTCTATATGCGTTTTGTAGAGTATGAAGCCCTGATAAGCACTGAGATCTTCCATGCACTGTGTTCTCTGAGAGAATACGCGGCATTCGGTGAGATCGTCGAGATTGTCGAAAAGCTTTGCCGATTCGGTAAGCTTAACATCGTTTATAGCCTGGACTTCGTGGAGGGGAGCGACATGAGGACGCTTTTCCTTTCCGAGATATTCATCCAAAACATCGCGCAGAGCGAAATATTTTTCACGCGGAACTCCGTCCTCGCTTATAGGCGCATCATAGTCATAGCTCGTCATGAGCGAAATATACTGTTCATCACCTATCGAGGAACGGTTTGCACCGTTTGTGAATGCGAAATTCGTTCCGCCGCAGAACATATAGAAGTTTACATATGCGTTCTTTTCGAGAGCGAGCTTGAGGTATTCGGCATTCTTGTCGATATTAAGACCGATCTGGAATTTTCTGCCCCAGAACTGAATGTTTCCGCACCATGCTTCACCTGCCATCGGAGGCTTGTCGGGCTGATAGGAGATCAATCTGTCAAGCTCACCTATACCGCCGGGAGTAGCACCGCAGTCAACGCCGTTCCAGTTTTCGGGAAGTGTGCCGTTGAAATATTTGAATGGATCTGAGCCGTTCGCGCTTATGAAGGGAACATCTATTCCGCAGTCACGGTATAGAGTCGAGAGATCTCTTAAATACTTCTTATCGTTTCCGAAGCTGCCGTATTCGTTTTCAACACCTGCGAGAATGATGGGACCGCCGTTGGTCGCGAGATACGGACGGATCTTTTCGGCTAAGACTCTGAAATAGTTTTCGACCGCCGACATGAATTTCGGGTCGGACGAGCGCAGACACATCTGTCTGTCCTTTAAGAGCCACGCGGGAAGTCCTCCGAAATCCCATTCGGCGCACATATACGGCGAACAGCGAAGTACTACCTTAAGTCCCTCTTCATCGGCTTCGCGCAGAAAACGCGGAAGGTCGGCTATGCCTTCAAAGTTGAAATGTCCCTGCTCGGGCTCATGGAGATTCCATGCTACGTATGTAGTTACAGCCGTCATGCCGAAATCGCGCATGAGCTTAAAGCGTCTGCGCCAGCCATCCTGATGTGTACGGAAATAGTGAAAATCACCGCTGATGAGAAAGAACTTCTCACCATCGATATAAAAACCGTCTTTTCTGACTTCGAGGTTATGTTTCATTTTTGAGTTTCCTCCGGATAAAAATGTATCTTCGACTTAATTATACTATATTTATTTTTCAAAGTCAATGGATAAAAGTTGCAAAATTGTGGATGAAATTAACTTATATTGCAATGCACTTGACATTTTATTTTACACGTGATATAATATTTAAAAATGGGGAGTGAGTTCTTATGAAGACACAGTATGTGCATTTTTCGGATATAACGGTGCAGCTCGGCGAATATGTTTTTTCGCTGAATTATGTCGGCTACGATGCACCGGGAAAGTGGAACGTCCTTGCGCATACACACAGAAATTATGAGCTGCATGTGATAAGCGAGGGGAGTGGCATACTCACGGTCGGAGCTCCCGTGAACAATGTATATGAAATTTCGCCCGGAAGTCTATATTTGACAGGACCGGGACTAGTTCACGGACAGCAGAGCGGCGATGAAAATCTCATGGACGAATACGGACTGCGCTTTGACATCGAATATCGTCCTGCGGCAGCGGCAGATCGAAAGGACAATGTTTTGGCGAAAAATCTTATCGAGCATCCGTTTTTCTTTGTCAATGACCCGAACGGCTCTTGGCATACGATGATCTCCGAGTTGATCCGCGAGGCACATATGCAGCTGCCCGGCTTCAAGCAGAAGCTGACCGGACTTTTTATGCAATTCATCGTTGAGCTGAGCCGTCTTTCGGCTGAGATAACCGGAAACGATTCAGACCCTCCGCAAACTCAGGCGGTCGGCGGCATAGATATAAAGGCAAGGCTCGATACATATTTCTGGGGCTTTGGCGGAGTAGCACCTGCGGATAAGATAATCGATGACCTTCATATAACCAGACGAAGCTTCAGCCGTCTCATGCAAAAATATTACAATATGTCCTACACCGAGAAGGTCAATGAGCTTCGGATAGCCCGTGCAAAAGAGCTGTTAATTTCGGGTGTTCCGCTCTGCGAGGTGTGGCAGCGCACAGGCTTCCATTCGGCTCAGTATTTCAGCCGTGTATTCAAAAAGCTCACCGGCCAAACGCCCGCGAGCTTCGAGAAAAAATAAATGTCAAGATCTGTTCAGCCTTCGCCATTCACCGGGAGTCATGCCGGTCTTTTGCTTGAAGACTCTGAAAAAGCTTCTTACCGATTCGAAGCCGACCGAATAGGATATGCTTTCTATACTTTGAGTCGTGTTTTGAAGCATTGATTTTGCTTCGTTTATCCTTAGCTGATTTATATATGAGTGTATGCCCATGCCGACATTTTTGTTGAATATGTTTTGAAGATATTTTTGTGAATATCCGAAATTTTTCGCGATAGCTTCGGGACTCAGTTCGGAGTTGCGGAAATTTTTGTAGACATATGTGAGTATATCGGATTTAATCGCACTGGCTCGCATCTCGAAGGTATCGTTTTTCATTTTCGGAAGAATTATTGACATTATCGAATTTGACAGAGAGGTTATGAGCGTGCTTTCGACTGCATCACCCTTGTATTTCAGCGAATGCTTGTACATATTTTCGAGCAGTATGGCTATAGTTTGGTCATAGTCATAATAAGGTTTTTTGTAGGTCTTTCCGATCTCAAGGCACAGCGGTGCTGCGAGAGTTTGAGGTGGGATGAAGGTGCAGTAATATTCGACTCTGCCGAGCATTGTGGTATGGTGAATAATGTTACAATTTATTAATATGCAATTGTTTTTTTTGAGTATAATGACACATTTTGTCTTTTCGACATCCATAAGTTCGAGCCGCATTATGCCTTCTATGACGTATAGAAGCTCTATATTATGGTGAAGATGCACATTGCACATTGACGGGGGCTTGAAGTCCGGATTTTTCCGCGGCTCTAAGGAACGTTCGCAATGTGGGATTATATATTGGTCACGGTGAACCTCGTATATCCAGTCCATATATTCCTCCTGTTCCTAATTTGACATATAGATATTCCTCTTTGTCATTTACATTATACAATATTTTTGGTATAATGTCAATAGTAAATATAAATTTTTAGGAGGATATTTAAATGAAACGTAAATTGGCACTCATTTTGGCAGCACTGCTCGTCTTTACCTACACGTCATGCGGTTCGGAAGGTAAGGAAGAGACAACGACCGACTCACAGGCTGACGATCTGTCCGAGACAACAACGACGGAAGACGAATATGTTTTCCCTGAGCTCGACATGAACGATGAAGATTTTGTCATCATTTCACGGAGTAACAGTGAAATGTATAACAAGATCGAGATCGAGACTCAGACCGGCGACCTTCTCGATGATGCGACCTGGAAGCGAAATGTCTTCATTGAGGAAAAGTTCAATGTCAACATAGTTCAGATTTCGGATGTCGATGTAAAGGAAGCTGTTCGTTTGGCTGTTACTTCGGGCGATGATCTTTATCAGGCAGCTTTTCCGCTGACGAATACGCTCGGCTCGGATATACTCGACGGAATATATCTCGACCTTTCAAAGGGCTCTGGCTTCAATTTCGATGAGCCGTGGTGGGATCAGTCGGTAATGTCTGACGCATATATCGGTGAGGACAAGGCTATATATTTTGCAAACAGCGACCTTTCGCTCCTTAACTTCGAGGCGACCTGGTGTATGTACTTTAACCGCCGCATGATCGAGGACAATCAGCTCGATATGCCGTATCAGCTCGTCCGTGATGGAAAGTGGACTTTTGATGAGCTTTACAAGTACATAAGCGCAGGTGCAAACCTCAACGGCGATGATTCGTGGGGATGGAATCAGGACGGAAACTGTGTATACGGCTTCACTTCAATGGGTGACTTTGTAACTCAGGCATATGTATGCTCGGATGAGAAGCAGATAAAGTTCGTTGACGGTGAGCCGAAGCTCATGGCAGGCAGTGCGAAGTTCTATGACGTTTCTGATAAGCTTGCGAAGATATTCGGCGAAGAGGGAACTGCATTCTTCTCGAACGACCGAACCAACAACAGCCACTATGAATCGGTATTCTCGACCTCGCGTGCAATGTTCTGCGGTTGTGAGATCAAGGGTGGAAACGGCGCAGGAAAGTTCTCGAATATGACCGATGACTACGGAATAGTTCCAATGCCGAAATATGAAGAAAATCAGGATTATGTAAGTCCGATAGCGGTATGGACATATTTCCTTACAGTTCCGGCATCGAATCCCGATCTTGAATCGGCATCAATAATCCTCGACGCTATGTCCTACCTCTCCTACCGCGATATAGTCCCGATATACTATGACGTGGTTTTGCAGGTAAAGCATATCCGCGATGAGGATACTACCGAAATGCTCGATATTATCCGTGACACGAGAACCTATTTCACGGCATACGCCTTCGGCTTCGGAAACGGTCTCAGAAACGAGCTTGTGAACTCGGTAATAAAAGGTACCGGAAATGCAGCCTCGATAGTTGCGACCTACAAAACTCAGACCGAGGAACAGATGGCATCCGCTATGGAGACCTTCAATTCAAAATAATTTTAAAAGTACCGCGGAAATTTTCTGCGGTGCTTTTGGTTTAGGTGGACAAAATTACGGTTTATGCGGAGAATTTTCGCTTTTTTTGAAAAATGGGTGTACAAAAACTTGATTGTGTGATATAATAAAATATAAAAAATTCCATGATGTTGGAGGTATATTTATAATGGAAAAGATAAATGTGGGCTGGGTCGGACTCGGAGGACGTGGCTACGGTCTTCTCGAAATGGTTCTCAATACCATGCCCGATGTAAATATCGTCGGCGTGTGCGATGAATACGAGGACAGAACCGAAAGAGGACGTGCTCTGGTCGAGGAAAAGCTCGGAAAGTCTCCGGTCGCTGTTACCGATTACCGCCGTCTGCTCGAAATGAAGGAGATCGATGCTGTGATCACTCCTTCGGCTTGGGAATCTCATGTCGATATTTGTATCGATTCGATGCTTGCCGGAAAATATGTCGCGACAGAGGTCGGCGGTGCATATTCGGTCGATCAGTGCTGGCAGCTCGTACACACCTATGAGCGCACACGCATTCCCTGCATGATGCTTGAAAACTGCTGCTACGGCAAGGAAGAAATGACGATACTCAACATGATAAAGAAGGGACTTTTCGGCGAAGTCATCCATTGTGAGGGCGGATACCGTCACGACCTTCGCGATGAAGTCGCACTCGGCGGCGAGGAGCAGAACAGACATTATCGTCTGCGCAACTATCTCCACCGCAATGGTGAGCTTTATCCGACACATGAGCTTGGTCCGATAGCGAAGTATCTCGACATAAACCGCGGAAACCGTATGCTCTCGCTCACCGCTATGTCAACCAAATCGACAGGTGTACATAACTGGATAAACGATCATAAGGGCAGCGATTTCGAGAATGCAAATTCGCTTTTTGCAGAGGGCGATGTCGTCACTACCTGCATAAAGTGTGCCGGCGGTCAGACTATAGTTTTGACACATGATACCACACTTCCGCGCCCCTATTCGCGTGGAAACCTTGTACAGGGCACGAAGGGAATCTGGAGCGAGGATACCTACGGCGTGCTGTTTGACGGCAAAGCGGACGGTCCTTCGTTTGGACATAAGTGGACGAGCCTTAACGAATATTACGGTGAGTATATGCACCCGCTTTGGAGAGGCTATGAAGCTGTCGGCGGACACGGCGGCATGGATTATCTCGTCATGCGCGGCTTTGTCGAAGCGGTCAAGGAGCAGAAGCAGACTCCTATCGATGTATACGACACGGCGGCATGGATGGCGATAACTCCACTGTCCGAGGATTCTATCGCCTGCGGCTCTATGCCGGTCGCGATACCCGACTTCACAAACGGAAAGTGGCTTCGCCGCGAGCCTCACACTCGTTCGAAGTACTGCCTTGAGGAAGTATGCGAGGATCTGTTCTGATAATAAAGAAGGAGAAGAGCTTTTAAACTCTTCTCCTTTGTTCATAAGATAGGTGAAAGCTTTTGACTTATAAGTGACACCGAGGAATCAATGAAGGATTTATATTCTTCCAGTGAAATGCAGACGAACGGGTATTCGCTTTTTTCTTTTTTCGGGATATATCCCATGACACCGATCTTTCTGACTATCGCGCCTTTCGGCAGAATGTCGATGTGATCCGGAAAATATCTTAACGGTATTATTTCAGTGAAGTAGCCCGAATTGGGATTCTTTTCGAGATATTCGGCTTCGTGGTGGTGTGAACTCTGTGAAATCGGCATTCTCGACATTGCAGTCTGGAGCAATGCTTCCGACACAAAATTCCTGCCGTTTGAGTATCGGAAATATCTTTAATATCTCATCGGCTATCATAAGATGTGTTACCCATGTTGCCATATTCTTCCTCCGATCATTATTACAGGAATGCACCCAAAAGCATTGCGCTTCGTGGGTGCATTTGATTTGTTATTCGTCCTTGTAGTTGTTGAGAAGGGTTTCGAGACTGCTTTCGAGACGCGCTTCGTTTGCAGCCCAGGTAGACGCAAAGTTCTTACCGTCCTTGTGGTACTCAGACTGACGTGTGATGAATACCGGGTCTCCGACAACGCTGGTGTTTATGTTCGCGAAGTCATACCATGCACCGTCTACGATTATGTCGAACATCCGGCAGGATTCATCGTCACGGAGATATTTGCCCTTCATTGCGACCTCATAGTATGCCGGGATGACCTTCTTGTACGAGTATTCGCCCATCAGTTCGAGAACTGCTCCGACCTTTGCCGTGTCGGCACAGGTAGAGGGAACGGCTATCTGGGAGTAGCTGTCGCTTGCTATCGAATAATACTGCTCCTGCTCCTCATCGAACTTCGGTGCGGGAAGGATACCGTACTCTGATTTGAAATCTCTGAGATTTTCGGTGTAATTGAGAGATGCGAAGGTGAACAATGAACGGCTCTCCATGAATCTGTTTTTATCGTAGCTGTCATCGAGATATATTCCGATATTATTGTTGTAAGCATCATAGAAACGCTCGATCATCGTATTGTTGCGCTCGTTGAATAGATCCCATTCATATCCGCCATCGGCAGCCTTTTTAGTGTATGTTATGCCGCCGCCGACTGGGAACTGGTCGAGTGCATTGTTCAGATCGAGTCCGCAAAGGTCGCCTGCACTTTCGAGCGTGTCACCGTCAAGGTCCGACCAAATGTCCTTTGTAAGGCTTATGAGATATTCCTGTGTCCACTTGCCGTCGAGAACGGTCTTGTAAAGATCTACATCCTTTAAATAATCCTCTGCGAGTGTCTTATTAAAGAAGAGCGCAGAGCGATAGCTTACGGTAGTGAGGTTGATGTCACCGCTGATCGCATAAAGCTTTCCGTATACCTCGGCATTTTCGATGAACATCTGATGCCACCACGGCTTGCTGAGATCAAGATATTCAATGTCATTGAGATTGTAAAGCACGTTCTGCTGTGCGATCTGGGGCATAGCGTATGCGTAATAGCTGATCATATCGTATTCGGTCGCACCTGCCATGACCTCTTTTACAACATCCGAGTTGAACTGAGTGTGCTGACCCCAGTCACCGTCACGGAGCATGAGCTTTATTTTGACACCGAGCTGCTCCTCGACAGCGGTATTGCGCGCATATATAGCATCGTTCATAGTGTCGCCGTTCTGCTCGTCAGCCTGAAATTCGTTGACGAACACCTCTTTGCTTCTGGTGAGGATAGTGATGGTCTCGTTGTTGAAGTTGAGCTTTTCGGTTATAGCGGACGGCACGGCATCTCTCGAATTTTCGTCAACAGTCTCGTCCGATATGGTAGTATCCTGATCTGAATTTGAAGCAGTAGTGTCCTTACTGTCATTCGCAGCCTCTCCGCAGGAAAGGGCAGAAAGCAGCATAGCAGCTAAAAGCATAAGCGTTATTGAGCGTTTCATAAAAAACTCCTTAGTTCATAATTTATGTATAAAACATATATATTATAACACCCCCCCCCGAATTTTGTCAATATATACAATAAATGTTTAACAAATATTTTACAATCGGCGCTTAAAGGCTTTTTGGTGAACGAGACCGAGATGCCGACGATAAGGCATAACTTTGTCTCATTTTTTCCTTTGAAAAAGGCACTCGTCACGGCACAAATATCTTGATTTTTTGCCGCCGATATGGTATAATATGAGCTGTACATATTTTGAAAGGAAGTGACATGAATGCTCATAAGACCGAGC
The DNA here is from genome assembly GCA_964603455.1 of uncultured Lachnospiraceae bacterium. Taxonomy (GTDB): domain Bacteria; phylum Bacillota; class Clostridia; order Oscillospirales; family CAG-272; genus Flemingiibacterium. The sequence continues at coordinate 812 of CAZRVL010000060.1, read as the reverse complement.
TTCTTTGATGATTTCAAGTGCCTAGCAGCCGACTGCCGTCATACCTGCTGTGCCGGCTGGGATATATGCGTTGACGAGGACACCGCGAGAGAATACGAAAGAATTTTGACAGCCGATGAGCTAAAACGACTTCAAGATTCACCTGACGGTGTACTGCTCTGCCGCGAAGGCGAAAAATGCGGATTTTTGCGCGATGACGGTCTCTGCGAGCTGATAATATCTCACGGCGAGGACATACTCTGCGACATATGCCGCGAGCATCCGAGGTTTTATTCGTACAGCGGGAACGAAAATATATGCGAAGCCGGAGTCGGTGCGGCGTGTGAGGAAGCGGTAGCTTTGTGGCTCGATAATGACATTGAGCTGCTCTGTGAAGATGACGGCTACGAAGCCGACAGCAATGAGCTTGAAGCCTTGAAAAGACAAAAAAAGCTGATCTCAGCGGCTTTGGAAGGAAAGCTTCCGAAGCTCGATTATTCAAAGCTCAGGGAAGTGTATTCCTCTATGGATACGCTCGAAAAGCTCGATTTTCCCGAAAGATTCGAATTTGCCTTGAACGATAAGCTTTGCAGGCTTGCGGCATATTATATTTACAGATGGTATTTCGAATATCCCGACACGGTAGAATATTTCGCGGCGGCGAACTGCATTATGACTGCGGCACTCGGCGATGATATTTACGACTCTGCGCGGAAAATATCCTGTGAGGTCGAATATTCTCCCGACAACACCGAGCTTATCCTCGAATATCTTAGAATGATAAAACAAAAACCGCTCTGAAAGAGCGGTTTTGGAGCTGGTGGTGAGGATTG
>CAZRVL010000059.1:0-13275 GCA_964603455.1 uncultured Lachnospiraceae bacterium | reverse complement strand
GTTTTCTGCTGAGTATAATTTTCAGGTGGTATCGCGTAAATTCGCCCTGAAAGGCTTCGTTTGAGGTCTTTCGGGGCTTTATGTTTTTATCTGCTTAGGAAAACAAAGCATTGCTCTGCAAAGCACTGCGAAATATTTATATAAGGAGAACGATCGATGAACACAGAGATCAATTTGCCAAAGAATTACGCTCCCTCCGAATTTGAAGAGCGTATTTATAAAAATTGGCTGGAAAAGGGTTATTTCACGCCCGAAAGAGATTCAAAAAAGAAACCGTTTACAATTGTTATTCCGCCTCCGAACGTCACGGGACAGCTCCACATGGGTCACGCACTTGACGAGACCATGCAGGACATACTCATCCGCTATAAGCGTATGCAGGGCTTTGCGGCTCTCTGGGTACCCGGAACAGACCATGCCGGAATCGCTACTCAGATAAAGGTCGAGGAAAAGCTTCGCGAGGAGGACGGAACTACAAGATATGACCTCGGTCGTGAGAAGTTCCTCGAACGTGTTTGGGACTGGAAGGAAATGTATCATGACCGCATAACCTCGCAGCTCAAGAAGCTCGGTTCGTCCTGCGACTGGTCGCGTGAACGCTTCACGATGGATGAAGGCTGCTCTCGTGCGGTCAAAGAGGTATTCGTAAACCTCTACAACAAGGGACTCATCTACCGCGGAAACCGCATAATCAACTGGTGTCCGCACTGCCGCACGGCACTTTCGGATGCAGAGGTCGAATACAGCGAACAGCAGGGTCATTTCTGGCACATCCGCTATCCGTTTGCGGACGGTTCGGGTGAGGTCATAATCGCTACGACACGTCCCGAGACCATGCTCGGTGATACCGCAGTCGCAGTCAATCCCGAGGATGAGCGTTACAAGGACAAGATCGGCAAGATGCTCGTTATTCCGCTGGTCAACCGTGAGATACCGCTCATCGGTGACGAACACGCCGACAAGGACTTCGGAACCGGCTGTGTTAAGATCACTCCGGCACATGACCCGAACGACTTTGAGGTAGGTCAGCGTCACGGACTTCGTAATATCCTTGTCATGAACGGCGACGGCACTATTAACGCGAACGGCGGCAAGTATGAGGGAATGGATCGCTATGAGGCGAGAAAAGCCATAGTAAAGGATCTCGAAGAGGGTGGCTGGCTCGTCAAGATCGAACCGCACGCACACAATGTCGGTACTTGCTACAGATGCCACAACACCGTTGAGCCGATGACCTCGGATCAGTGGTTCGTAAAGATGCAGCCTCTCGCAGAGCCGGCACTCAAGGCTGTGCTTGACGGCGAGACCTCCTTCGTTCCCGAAAGATTCACAAAGATATATACGAACTGGATGGAAAATGTCCACGACTGGTGCATATCTCGTCAGCTCTGGTGGGGGCACAGGATCCCTGCTTATTACTGCGACAAGTGCGGCGAGATGGTCGTTTCGAAGACCGATGTCGATACCTGCCCGAAGTGCGGCGCGAAGATGAGACAGGAGGAGGATGTCCTCGATACATGGTTCTCGTCCGCTCTCTGGCCCTTCTCAACTCTCGGCTGGCCCGACAAGACACCCGATCTCGAATATTTCTATCCCACGAGCGTGCTCGTTACAGGCTATGACATAATCTTCTTCTGGGTCGCAAGGATGATATTCTCGGCACTTGAGCACACCGGAAAAGCTCCGTTCGAACATGTACTCATCCACGGTCTCGTCCGCGATGAGCAGGGCAGAAAGATGTCCAAATCGCTCGGAAACGGTATCGACCCGCTCAAGATAATCGATCAGTACGGCGCGGATGCACTCCGCTATGCGCTCATCACCGGAAACTCCCCCGGAAACGATATGCGTTTCTCGACCGCAAAGATCGAGGCTGCGAGAAACTTCGCGAACAAGCTCTGGAACGCTTCGCGCTTTGCACTCATGAACCTCACCATCGAAAAATGCGAGCTGCCCGACAGCTCAAAGATGGCTGTTGAGGACAAGTGGCTCATCTCGAAGCTCAACACCCTCATCGGCGAGGTCGTTACGAACCTTGATAAGTATGAGCTGGGTGTCGCGCTTGCAAAGCTCTATGATTTCGTTTGGGATGTGCTTTGCGACTGGTATATCGAGCTTGTTAAGCCGAGACTTGCCGAGGGCGATGAGACCGCACAGAACGTGCTCTGCTATGCACTCACTTCAACGCTCAAGCTCCTCCATCCGTTCATGCCCTTCATCACCGAGGAGATATATCAGGCTCTTCCGCACGACTGCGAGAGCATAATGATCTCAGAATACCCGAAGGCGGACGGAAAGTATTCCTTCCCGGCAGAGGAAGAGAAGATGGCGGCACTTATAGATGCTATCACAAAGATCAGAACCCGTCGCACCGAGATGAATGTCGCACCGTCTAAGAAGGCAAAGATCATAATCGTCACCGAGGCGAAGGATATATACAATTCGGACACCGAGCATTTCTTCAAGAAGCTTGCAAGTGCTTCCGAGGTCGTGTTCGCAGACGATAATACCGATGAGAATGCAGTCCAGATAGTTGCGGCAAAGGCAAATATCTATATTCCGCTCGGCGATCTTGTTGACTTCGCAAAGGAGCGCGAGAGACTCAATAAGGAGCGCGAAAAGTGCATTTCCGAGATCGACCGCGTAAATAAGAAGCTGTCGAACGCGGGCTTCGTCGAGAAAGCTCCGGCTCAGCTCATCGAATCCGAAAAGGCTAAGAAGGTCAAGCTCGAAGAACAGCTCGCTCAGGTCGAAGCTGCTATCGAAAAGCTGCCCGGCTGATAATATTAAAAAGGCTTGGAATTTCCAAGCCTTTTGTTATTGAATGCTGCCGACCGCCGAGCCGTCAAAGACCTCATATTCTATTTGAGCTCCCTCATCGACTGCCATGTCGATGACACGCAGTATCCGTTTGAATACCGCCGTCTCGTCCTCGCGAAGCTCCGCTTTTGACAAAAATATTATCCTGCACGGCAGCTCTATCTGCCCGGTCAGCATATCCCAAAGCGCATCCAGATTTTTTCCGCACTGATTGGCAAGTTCGAGCCCGCGTATGATCGGATAATAAATGTTCTCGCCGATACTGCGGTCGATAAGTTTTAGATCTATAGTGTAAGTTTTCATATGCCGCTCCTGTTTTTTAGTTATATATATAATTATACTATATATTTCACGCAATGTCAATATGTGATAAAGAAAAAGCTCTTCAAGGAGCTATGATCGCAGTGTCTTGCGGAAGATAAAACGCGGAGGGGACATCCTCCGCGTTTTGAACTATCCGAAAAAGGTACGGCATTTCATGGATTCGATTATTCGGTCGTAATTCGCTCTGACCTGTGTCGGAGTCATCGCTTTCACCTGTGATGCCGTGTAAAACACAGACGCGCCGCCGTCATCCCGAACGCTCCCGGTCGATAATGCCGCATTCTCCGCATTTATCTCGTCCGCGCTCCTCTCTGCAATCTCATCTGTCACCTTTTCAAATTCCTTTGTAGCTTCGTTGTCCATAGCTATATCTCCTTTTTGATATTTTCCGCTTCAAGTTCATCTATAAGCCCTTCCTTTAACGGTATGATACCGTCGGGAATACGTTCGAGATACTGCTTGAGCGTGATGTGTCCGCCATCGAGCAGCGTCTTCAAAATGTTCATCGAGGTAGTCTTCGAGAATTTTGTCGATGTTCCGACATCTACTCTCGCACGTATCAGCTCGGCTCTGAGCAGTCTGCAATCGAGCTTTTCCGCGCCGTCTTTTGACAGCACCATCCGACCGTCCGCGTAGTATGCACACATGAAATCGACCCATATCGCCGCAAGCTCTTCGAGTGCCGTATAAAGCGATGACCTCACCGCGTCCAATGCCTCATCGTTCGATTCCTGCAATGCAAGTATTGCCGAGGTGTTAGTCGGCGATACCTCTCCGAGCGAGGATTCGGTAGCACCCGAAGCATTTTTCGTGCCGTCTATTACAGAATCTATTACGTTTGTAAAATCATTCTGCATCTCGCCCGGCGATATTGTTTTCGCAACTCCGTCAAGATCGCCGCCGATGACACCGATAGCCTGACCGACTTCGTTCGACCATTCGGGAATGCGTGTCTTGTCGTATACGACCTTCGAGAACGCCGAATCGATCATGTGCTTCATCATCAGAGCATATGCCTTGTTGATATACTTCTGATTCTGGATTATCGAGGTTATCGGAGAAGTGCCGTGATAGGAGTTCTTTGTCGGGAGCCACGAGAACATAGCTATCGGATAAAGTCTCAGCTGAGTCACGACCGTTCGTATCACGCAGCTCTTTACCGACTTCTCAAAGCATACCCGACCCTTTGAGTCTCTGAAAAATTTGATTATATAGGTCGCCTTTCCAAAGCCGGGCGAGGTCGATTCTATCGCCGAATGATCGCCAGAACCGTATTTCGTGTCGCTGTCCGGAAGTATCTTAGTAACAATATCCGGCATGAGTCCCGCGGATATTGCCTCGGCACGCAGCTTCTCGACCGGAGCACGCCCCGAAATAATAACATATTCCTGTGACTGTAGATCGGTGGAATTTACGTCCGCGACGAATAGATTTGTCGAATCGAGAGGGGTAGTCACAAGATCACCCGAAAATGCCTGACCGGTCTGCACCGAAGCATCCCAGTAGGTGAAAAATACTCCGTCACCCGATACCGCCGCATCGAGCAGAACCTGACGTATCAGCCTGTCCATGCGGCATTTTTCCCAGCGAAACGCTGCATTCTTGTTCAAAAGCTCTATCGCCGCAGATACCCGAACGCGCTCATCCTCGGATAAGAACGGCATATTCTCGTCAGAATAAAATATGCTGATGTTGTCCGAAGCGATCTGCGAGGCAAGATAATCGGTTATTCGCCTGACGATGTTGAATACCGGAGTGGGTAGCTGCCCCGAATTTACCGAATGCCATTGATCGCCACGATAGAAGCGTTCATTCTGTGCCGCAGTCTCATAAAGCCCAATGCGCGAATTGTAATCGCGTCCGGCTTCGAACTGCTGCCATGAGAGATGTGTTCCTTTCATAATATCACCCTTCCGCTCATATGAGCTATGCTTAATAATTCAAAAAATCCGAAAGATCGGAAATGTCGTTCTTGAGCTTTTTCATATTGCGCCGCCCGGATAGCAGCAGAATTATCAGCGATGCCACCGCAGCCCCGAGCAGTGTGCCGAGAATAAAATTTATCATATACCAAAGCCTCCAATGATCTTGTCGGAACGCAAAAGCTCAAGCTTTCACCGCTCCGGAATGCTTTAAAATCCTGTTTTGTTCTATAAAATCGAGCAGTAGCAAAAACTTTCGAAAACCTAAATTTTAAACCCGCAATAACCCCTTTAAACCGCTCAAGCCTAAAATCCATAGTCCCCACTTGGCTTTTTATTGCCTTTGCCGCGCTACAAAACATACCGTTTTCGCTCCATCTCCCAAAACATCATCCTTACGAACCTAATCTTTCCCACATCCCCCACTCCTGTCATTCCCACATTTTTTAAGTTTTCGCGGAAGGTGGGGGTCTGGGGGAGGAACCGCCTTTTTCAAAAGGCGGTTTCCTCCCCCACCATAACCATAACCTCTCGTAACCCAGTCCCTTCGACTGAGAGCTTGAGTTTGAGGTGATGAACGCGGCGGAGATTTGCGCGGGAGGTGAAGACCGAGGGGGAATCGGATGGGGGAGCGGTAAATGAGGCTGTGAGTGTGCGGAGCGGATGAGACGCAGATGATGTGTCATTGTCGGGGAATACACCGCAGTCGGCGGAGAGAGTGACAGAAGCCGAGCGTGAGCTGCTCGATGAACCGATCACAACGCCGAAGGACTGAATATCCTTGTGGCTGAAAGCATTTCCGAGATCGAGCCATCCGCTTTCACAGTAAGCATTGAAGCTGCTGCCGAGATCGGTCGCCGCATCGGTCGAAAGATATATCTTCTTCGCCTTGAAATACGCCGCCTCACCGAGAAAAGTGAATATCCTGTCGCAGGTAAAGCCCTCGAATAAATACCAACAGCCCTTTCGCGCATTGTATATCGCCGCCTTTTCGGAATCATAGCACCAAAGCTCGCCGCGCAGCTTGTCTGCATATAGCTTTAAACTGTCCACACCGCTCGAAAATCCTAAATATTCGGGCGGCTCGATCCGTATCGCCAACCGCTCGTCACGCACCGAGGTCGATTTGAACTTGTATAAACTGTTTCGGCAAAGCGAATACGGCTCGTTCTCGACAAGCACCGCACCGCCTGCTTCAGTCGCACCTATGTCCGAATTTAACGGAAGTATCGGAAACGAATACCGCCGTATCTCGTTGACTATCCCGTCATCGTGCGGATATGTGTAATATGCGCTGTCACCGGTGAATATCGCCAAGCGGTCGAACTGACGGCATACTCCGCATATCGGCTGATTTCCGTCACCGACCGTCAATGCCGTGCCTGTCGGAAAATAATCATACGATATTGACTGCCCGTTCTCGGCATCGGAAGGTTCGCTCGGAAACATCGAAGCACCTTCGCTTCCACCCCATAAAAATACCCTCGAATCGGTGTCGCCCCCGTATATCGCCGCCTTCGTGCAGGACGTGACACGCGAACGCTCATCAGTCTTGTTCAGCGTAAAATATACTTGTAAAAGATCATTGTCGCTGCCCGAAAACGAATATGAGTGAGTGGTCGTCACAGTCGTGTAGTTCGCGCCTATGCTACAGGAATACTCCTCCGAGGTCAGCAGAGTGGAGCCGATATACACCGCATCGACAGAAGCTACCGATAGATCAATCCTGTGCTCGCGTGATGTCCCATCGACTATAAAGCGCATCCTGACCTTGTTCGTCAGCATATTCACCCGCTCGTATTCCTCGCCGTTTCCGAGATTGTCAACATTCTTCATTATCAGCGGTATATATCCGCTCACCTTCGAGAGGGTCGAACCGTCATAAACATAATATTCGCCGCCGGCAAGCACGCATATCTTGCCCGTGAACATGAATATCTCGACCTGCTCGGTGTCCGATTCGAATACCGCATCGCTGAGTACTCCCAGACTTAACGGAGTGAACGAACCGTCACTGCCCATCGTAAGCCTGTAGAGCCGCGTCCCGGCAACTATATATATCATGTCAGCCTCAGCCGTGCTGACCGACAGCGCACCGCGTATCTTGTAGGGCATCGAAACCACCAGCTTCGTGCCCTTGCGCTTTTCGAGAAAGCCGTTCTGATCGACACGCATATTCACTATCTTTTCAAGCTTCGTAAGGTCATTTATGATGTGAGCCTTCAATCGTATACCTCCAATATCGGATGAATGTCGGCAAATGCAATGCTCGACAGCTGTGTATCGGCATTCTCGCGCAGTTTGTCTGACAGCTCGGTATGCTCGTGTGCGGTGAGTCCCGAAGCGAGCAGCAGAGCAGCAGCCGGAGCAAGCCGTGTGTCGAGCGGAAATTCAGCGGTCTTCGTGATTTTTCCGCTCGGAAGCTCTGCCTTTGTCCCGATCGCCTCTGAAATATTCATAAGCTCAGAAACGACTCCGCACATAAGATATTCCGCACGGTCGGAATAGTCCGAAACGGCGGAGCTTGAAGAAACTTCGCCGAGATAGGTCAGAGCCGTAAGATAAATATCATTGTAGGTCATTTTGTCCTCCTTACCAAATTACAGCAGGGTCGGGATATGCCTTTAAAAGACATATCCCAACGACTCATCATCAGGAAGCAAGCTTGACGCTGACAAGCACCAGCTCATCGGGGTATATCACCTTCGCACCATAAAGATGAAGTCCCTTGACGGCATCAGCAAAGCGCGATTCGGGACGGTATGCCTCGACCTGATTTATCTGCTCGGCAAACGCAATGGCACGCTTGGTTCTGGCAAAGCACTGAGTGCTGCCTGAGCTTACCGCAATGTTCGGCGAAACGAATACCTCAAAGCCGATGAAGTTTCCTATGCAGCCGTTCGAAAGTGCCTCGGTGTTCTCAGTGCCCTGAAGTATCTTCGCCTTCATGATGAGCGCGGCAACTGCGGGACTTACCTCAAGCACAGTCGTCTCAGAGCCGGGAACACCGTTCGCGAGCAGCTTCTCACGTGCCGAAACGATGGTGTCGATGATGTTCGACTCGCTGAGAGAGGCCTGAGTTACGGTGTTGGTAGAGGTAGCCTCGGTGTGGAGCGAGAATACATACTTGTCCGCAACATTCGCAAGAGCGGCAGCTGCCTTCGCCATAGCCATCTCCATGAGCTTCGGAGAGGACTGCGCACGGTCGATGTCATCGATCTGGAAGTTGAAGGACTTCGCCTGCGAGATAGATATGGTCGCCGCGGAATCATCCAGAGTCTGAGCAGCTGCGAGGTTTGAGTTCTTGGTGTAATCGCTGATATTGACGTCACCGACCGAGCATACCTTGACCGAAGAACCCTTTCCGACTATCGTGCCGTCATAATCGCGGTTGCAGTTTGCAACGGCAACATACTTGTTGTCGAGCTGACGGGTGAGAGCTTCGCTCCATACGGTGGAAATGAAATTTGTGATCGCCATGATAATGGCCCTCCTAAAAAATAATTTATTTATATAAACGCCGAGATCGGCGAATATATCAAAAGATTTAAAAAATATACCTGTGCCGGATCGAATGCCTTAAACACATCGACCGCCGAAAAACTTTACTGTAATAATAAAGCCGTAAAAATAACTGCCGAGCCAAAGCACTTGCAAGCTATAAGACCGTTAAAGCGTATCTGCCCTTCATCCCAACCATCCTCCCAAAATCTGCCGATAGCCTGCAAACGCATCAGCCGCCATGTAATTGTATCGAACCGATAAAACCGTTCCGTATTGCCGACTCCCGCCCTGCCACCCGTAAATTTATCTGTCGATCAAGAAACCGAACTCGTTTGCCGTCCGCGATACCCTGACTTCGCTCTCGTCTATACGCGACATCACTGCATACCTTAGTGCCTCCGGCGCGTGTGTCACCGAATGCGGCTCGTCCGAAGCATCCTCAGGCTCTGCCGTGTCGGTCAACAGTGATTCCATCGACTCGATAAGCTCGCGGCAACCTTCAAATATCTTCAGTCCGCCCTCGCGGTGCAATGCCTCGCGAAGCGCACGCCATCCGGGAATGCGCCGATTGTCTGCCTTTATCAGCGGAACATCGCATACCTTCGACATTATCTCGAATCCCGAAAGCCCCGACTCCTGACGGCGGTTCCAAAGATCTGGCGATGCCACGGCATAGCGTATCTCATGCCCTCTCTCGCGTTCAAGTCCGCATATCCGCATGAGCCTTTCGCCTGCCTCGGAGATAGTGAGATTCGATTCGCAGTGTTCGCGCAAGACCGTCAAATTTCCGTCCCTGACCGAACAGACCAAAAGTGCAAATCGGTCAAATCCGTAGTCGAATGCGCAAAATCTCATGCCCTCGACCTCGTGTGCCGCACATACGTGCAGCTCGCGTGAAAATTCGGGAAAGAACTGCCCCTCGAAAAGATCCCAACGACCTTCGAGCCATGCCGCACGCAGCCGATCAGGAAGACTTTTCAGCCCCTCAACATATTCGGGGTCGCGCTCGGTCAATACCTTGTTGTCGTAAACGAGTGCTTGTATGAACTTGTAGTCTGAGGCAGTCTCGCCCTCGCGGAATCTGCGGTCGATGAAAAGTCGTTTTACCCACGAATGTCCGACACCGCCGGGATTGCAGGTCAGATACATCCTGCGCGGATATTTTCCGACTCCGCGAAGACAGCCCTTGAGCGTTGAAAACTGATATTCGGTCAGCTGAGTCGCCTCGTCTATCGCGATTATGTCGTATTCTTGTCCCTGATAGCGCAGCGTGTCGGCATCGCAGGAGAGATACCCAAGCTCTATTCGGCTTCGATTCTTAAAGGTGAATACCCTCTCGCCGGCAGAGTAGGGAACCTCCCGTCCGATCTCGTTCATCAGTGGTATCACATGGTTCGAACGCAGCTCGGACAGCGTTCTGCGGATTATCAGACAATGTATCCCCGGATACCGCAAACACAGCGCGATAAGCTTTCGCCTGAGTGCCCAGCTCTTTCCGCCGCCACGCGCACCGCCGTATGCCGTGAACCGCGCAGTCGAACGGAAAAATTCCGCCTGCTTTGGATTTGGTGTTCCGATAAGCTTCATATATCATCACACCCCGTCCGCATAAAGATCGTGATCGCATTCAAGCTCAGAACCTTCGTGTTCATCGCCCCATATGCCGTACTGCTTTAGATATAAGCTGATAAGCGAAGCTGTAGCCCCCGAATTGAGCGCGGCATCCTCAAAATACGCGCCCGCTATCCCGAACTCCTCGGGAAATTCCTTTTCAAATTCGCGGAATCTCGATACCGGAATGCCGGCAGATCGGCAGAATCCCGCAACATTCGCGAAGGTTGCCTTTTTTCGGTCGGCATCGCGCTCTGAGCATTCGAGAAGATATTTATCTATTGCCGAGAGCAGCTTCCTGCCCGAATTTATTTTCATTGTGAAGTTATCCTTTCAGACCTGTGTTTTTTCTTTGTGAGATAATTATATCACATCCGAACTCGCCACCGCACGTCACAACTCGCCACAACGTGTCATCTTTTTGAATGAACTTCGCCCCAAATTTTAAAAATCATATGTGCAAAATGCACACACCCCGTGCTTGGGATGAATCTTTTGCCCAACGTAACAAAAAACCACTTGACAAATCGGGAAAAATGTGGTATCATATTATATAATAAAAATAATACAGCCGAAGGCTGCGGAGGTAAAAATGGCAGACGAGATCAAAAAGGATTTCTTCGAGGACGAAGAAATATACACATTGACTGATGAGGAAGGCAAGGAACAGGATTTCCAGCTTCTCGGAACTTGCGAGATAGAGGGCGTTGAATATCTTGCGCTCGTTCCGGTTGACGAAAACGAAACCAACGAATATGTCATCCTTAAGGTCGAAAAGGATGAAAACGGCGAGGATATGCTCGTTACGATCGATGACGATGAGGAATTTGACCGTGTTGCAGACATATTCGAGGATAATCTTTTCGATGAGGTCGATTACGACGGCGAAGAGAAATAATATACCTGTTTTTTGAAAACGAACTAAAAAATTTTGTTGAAAGCCCTTGACAAAAGGGAAAAAATGTGGTATAATATTGACAGTCAAGAATGATGGCGGCGAAGAGAACCGACCGTTGTTTCCTGCTTAGTGCGTGATAATCCGAGTATTGGGACCCACATTAGAATAAATGGAGTCCTGCTTCATTGGATGGGATGCAGACCTCCCGACCGTTTCCTGATAGTAGATCTTCGTGATCTTGCACGAGCGGCACGGATGTTGGGAGCACGAAACCAATGAGGGGACACCAGCCTTGCTGAGAGCAGGGTTTTCTAATCTCGGATTACACGGCTCGGTGGGATGACAGTTTGAAAATAGGATGTGATTGCGATTCTGCGTTTGCCGAATCGTTTTTTATTATAAAAATATGAATAAGATCAATAATACATTTACAAAAAACTCAATATACAGACTCAATGTGACCGATATGAACGGAATGGGCGCAGGAATAGCGCGGCTCGACGGAATGGTTGTGTTCGTGCAGGGCGGCTGTACCGGCGATGAGGTCGATGCAAGGATAATAAAGATAACGAAAAATTACCTGGTCGCACGCATAGAAAAGCTCATAAAGCCATCGGAATACCGAATAGAATCGAACTGCCCGGTCTCAAAACGCTGCGGCGGCTGTGTCTATCGAAACATTACCTATGAATATGAGCTTGAGTGCAAACGCCGCGCAGTCGAAGCCGAGATGCGCAAAAATCACCTCGATATAAAGGTTTTGCCTCCACTCCACGGCTCTCCGGATGGCTACAGGAATAAAGCGCAGTACCCGGTCGGACGCGGAAAGGACGGTTCGATCGCGATAGGCTTCTATGCGCAAAGATCGCATGAGATAATCGACCTCGATGAAAACTGCCGTCTCCAGCCCGAAATATTCGCAAATATCGCCGCATTCCTTAAAAAATTCATGCGCGAGAACGATATTGAACCCTACGATGAGCTGACACAAAAGGGAATAGTTCGACATCTGTATCTCAGACGTTCGGAATCTACCGAAGGCGTTATGGTCTGTATAGTCGCGACAAAAAAATTCGATAAGCTGAACCTTTTTGTAAAGGAGCTTACCGAAGCGATACCCGAAGTCATCAGCGTTTGGCTTAATATAAACGATAAAAATACAAATGTGGTGCTCGGAAAGCACTACGAAAAGCTCATAGGCGAGGAGCTGACAGACGAGCTGTGCGGACGAAGATTTGAAATATCGCCGTCCTCATTCTGGCAGGTGAACCGAAAAATGGCGGAGGTTTTGTATGACCTCGCAGGCGAGCTTGCGGATATAAAGCCCGGACAAAAAGTGCTCGACCTGTTCTGCGGAATAGGCTCGGTCGGACAGTCGATATGTAAAGAAGGCACAAAGCTGATAGGAATAGAGATAGTCCCCGAAGCGGTCGAGAACGCAAGGAAGAACGCGCTGAGAAACGGCTTTTCCGACGCAGAATATGCCTGTATCGACGCAGGGGATAAGAACGCAGTAGAAAAGGAGATAAAAAAGCTCGGCGGCGAGCTTGACTTTGTGATACTCGACCCGCCGAGAGGGGGATGTGCGCCGGAGCTGCTGGAGCTTTTGGCGAAATATACGAAATCGGATATAGTCTATATCTCGTGCGGCCCGGACACCCTTGCGCGAGACCTCGCGATAATGCAGCAGTACGGCTATAATATCGGCGATGCCCACACAGTCGATCTGTTTCCAAGAACCGGGCACGTCGAGACGGTGTGTTTGCTGTCAAGAAAAGAGAAATAAACAACTGAAAAGTACTGAAATAAAGGGATTTTTAATTTTATCAAAAAATTTAGCTTTGCTAAAAAGCTGTTTTTTCTTGATTTTGCATCTATCCTTAGCTATAAAGTAATCATTGAAATCTCATTAATCATTATTTTACTACAAAGGAGTGTCAATCTCATGGAAATAAAATATGATATTCTTCCTAAATCAAAGGCTCAAAAACACAATTTAAGGGTAGATATAGACCTTTACCCTTATGCTACTGAACTATACGAAGAACTGGATAGTATTGGTATAATTGAACGTATCAATCTTGTTTTATTTGTTTGATGAGAATCCGGTGGTGATTAAACCTACCATTAATAAAGAGGTTTGTGTTATTTGTACAAGAGGAAAAAATACAAGAATAAAAGAATTACAGTCATTAC
>CAZRVL010000058.1:0-13277 GCA_964603455.1 uncultured Lachnospiraceae bacterium | reverse complement strand
AGGACGTTGAGAATGCTCCTGCTTTTCTGAGCGATCATCCATAGTCTCGGAACTTTCGGGCGGAAGATCATATCTTCCGGGCTTTACCGTTATAGAGCCGTTTGGCGAGGCTTCATCATTGTCATGCGGCTGAGGCTTTTGATATGACCTGCGGTGGCGGAAATTGTTGTTTTTGTTGAACTTTTTGCTTTCGTTTTGTTCTGGCAGATTGTTGTTATCCATATGACCATACGCTAAAAAAGCGTCCTTTCGGTAAAATAAATTATTTTCTTCCCGAAACTGCCGATGCGGCGAGCATCGCTGTTCGGGTCTGTGAGAGCTGGAGATTTATATTTCGTCCCAATTCATCGTATGCGTTTGAAAAAATGTCAAATAATTTCATAAGCCGAAGTGTTGTGTGATCCTGAGACAGCTCACGCGCCTCGGATTCGGAAACGAAAAATTCGGGCGAAAATGAAGTCGTCAGCTTGGCAGCCAAAAGATCGCGCACGGCAGCACAGAGCAGGGAATAGATTTCCGCAAGCCATTGACGCTGCTTTGGCGAAGCAAGCTTTGAAGCATATTCGAAAAATGCAGCTTCACCGCCGGGCTTTGATCTTTCGACCAGAAGCTTTAAATATTCTCTTGCGGCTTTCCAACTTTTTAGGCATTCCTCGGAGCGTTTTGGATCGCATAGATCTATCGCGACACCCAAGCTTCCGTTTGCCATCCTTACTGCTATATCAAAGGCTTCGCGGTCGGCTTCGGAGAGCTTTGCGGCATTCGGCTCGTTTTCCAACAACCATTTGGAGATCTCTGTGTCGGAAAGTGCTTCGAGACGGCATACCGGTGCGCGGCTTCGTATCGTTGGCAGAAGATTTTCCGCATTTTCGCATAATAGCAGAAAAAGTATGCCGGGTGGAGGTTCTTCGAGCAACTTTAAGAGTGCATTCTGAGCCTGTTGATTCATCGTGTCGGCTGCCGGAAAAATGTAGCTTTTCGTGTCGAGATCGTTTGCTCCGAACATCGCATTTTCGCGAAGCCCGCGTATCACATCGACTCCGAGCTGTACCTTTCCGTCTTCCGCTTCAATATATATGACATCCGGAGACTGATCTCTCATTATCTTGTCGCAGCTTATGCAGGTCATGCAAGGGCGATCATTTGAGCTGCATCCGACAGCGGCGCATATTAGTTTTGCAAGTGTGCGCTTGCCTGAGCCCCTCGCCCCCTCGATTATATAAGCATGAGAGAGTTTGTTTGCCGAAATATCGTTTTTGAGCCGAGCTGTCAGCTCACTATTCCCCAAGAAATTATCAAATCCCGACATACCTGCCTCCTTTTTGAAATTACGATATTATTATATCAGAATTTTCAGCATATGTCAAGTGACCTTTTGAAAAAACTGATCCGACGGTCGAATCGGCACGGATAAAAATATTTGTTTTTGAATTTTTTGTAAACTTCAAAAAATAAAAAAGTAATTTCGAGAATATCGGCGTATATTATGTATGTAACTTGTGAGGTGCAAGGCTACACTAACCCTTATAAAGGGGTATATGCTTATTATCGGCAGGAGTTGAGTTTTTACATAATGATACCGCCCGAAATAAAAGAAGAAATAAAATACCGCTGTGACATAGTAGATGTTATTTCCGGATACGTGAATCTTAAGCGTGCCGGCTCGAATTACAACGGACTATGCCCGTTCCACAGCGAAAAAACTCCGTCGTTTACCGTTTTTCCGTCAACAAAGAGCTTTTACTGCTTCGGATGTGGAGCGGGCGGAGATGTCGTGACCTTCATAATGAAGCGCGAAAATCTCGAATACCGCGCTGCACTCGAATATCTCGCAAACCGCGCCGGAATAAAGCTGCCGGATGATGACAGAGACGATCACGACCCGAATGCCGTAAAGCGCGAGCGTGTTTTGTCGATGAACCGTGAAGCCGCAAAGTTTTTTCATTCCTGTCTCTATTCTCCGCTCGGAGCTTCGGGACTTGAATATTTGACGAAACGCGGGCTTTCGGGCTCGGTGATAAAGCATTTCGGACTCGGATTTGCTCCGGATAGCTTCGGTATGCTAACGGATTTCTTAGTTAGCCGCGGGTATACTCCGACTGAGATGAGTACGGCGTTTTTGTGCGGAATATCGAAAAAAAACGGCAGACCGTTCGACTATTTCAGAAATCGAGTTATATTTCCGATAATTGATGTCACCGGCAATGTCGTAGCATTCGGCGGTCGCGTGATGGATGACTCAGTGCCGAAATATCTGAACACATCGGATACACCGGCATTCAAAAAAAGCCGCAATCTATTCGCGCTGAATTTTGCCAAATCCGAATGTGCAGAGCGAATGATACTTTGCGAAGGGTATATGGATGTCATAGCCTGCCATGCCCACGGTTTTGAAAATGCGGTAGCAACGCTCGGAACTGCGATAACTTCCGAACAGGCGCGCATAATGTCGCATTACACAAAGCAGGTCATTATCGCATACGATTCCGACGAAGCCGGTCAGAGAGCTACATCCAAGGCAATGAAGCTGTTGGCTGAGGTAGGTCTTGATGTTCGTGTAATGCGCATGACAGGTGCTAAAGACCCGGATGAATTTCTTAAAAAAAACGGTTCAACGGCAAATGAAAAATTCAAGCTTCTGCTCGATCAGAGCCGTGCCGGATTTGAATTTAAGCTCGAAACCGTACTGTCAAAATATGACATTTCGAGACCAGAGGAAAAGGTGAAGGCTGCTGATGCACTTTGCAGGATCATTTCAGAGGTGTGGTCTGAGGCTGAGCGCGATGTCTATATCGGCGTTGTAGCGGACAGGCTCGAACTTGTGCGTGAATCGCTTAAAAACGATGTGAAGCGAATGATAAAGCAGCGCGAAAGGTCGGATAAGCGCGATGAGTTTGGCGAGATAGTCAGAAAGACCGCCGGCTTCGGCGACCTGATAAACCGAGACACGGTAAATAATGCCGCTGCTGTCAGCATAGAAGAGAATATTTTGGGCATACTCATGCTTTTCCCGGAAAATATCAGATCGATACGGTCGGGAAAATTAAAGCTTGACAGCTCGAAATTTTATTCGGATTTCAACCGCCGCGTATTTGATGAGATAATGCTTCGGTCGGATGATTCGAGTATCTTTGATTACGGAGACTTGGCAGAGGTGTTCACGCTCGATGAGATGGGACGTATAACTTCAATGCTTGAGCGGCGCAGACCTCTCAGCGCGAACGGCGAGGACGTGCTTAGCGAAATGATAGATAAGCTGTCTACCCAAAGCGAACAAAAACAGTTCGAGGAAGCCGGAGACAGACGCTCGGCTATAAATGAGCTGCTTGCGCGCCAGAGGGAAAAGATCAAAAAGTAATAACATGAAAGGAAAATATAAAATGGCAGAAAAAACCAAAATTGATGTTGAGGAAAAGAAGTCGGAGGGTGGAGATCTCGATGACTTTGAAGGCGAGAAAAAGTTTGATGTCGGCGATCTTATCGCAAAGGGCAAGTCGAAGGGTTCGCTGACTTCCTCCGAGATCAATGAAGCACTTGGAAATGTCGATTTCGATATAGACCAGATCGACAAACTTTACGATGACCTCGAATCGAACGGAATCGAAGTAAACTATCTCGACAGCCCGGATTTCGCCGACATCGAATCGGAGATATACGAAACTGCTGAGGATATGGAAAAGATGCTGATACAGGAAGGTCTCGCGATCGATGACCCTGTAAGAATGTATCTTAAGGAGATCGGTAAGGTTCCGCTGCTTGACAATGATGCCGAGGCTGTGCTCGCCGAAAAGATGGCAGAGGGCGATGAGGATGCTAAGAATACTCTCGTTGAAGCTAACCTTCGACTCGTTGTTTCGATAGCAAAGCGATATGTCGGAAAGGGAATGTTCTTCCTCGACCTCATCCAGGAAGGAAATCTCGGACTTATGAAAGCAGTGGATAAGTTTGACTTCCGCAAGGGATATAAATTTTCGACCTATGCGACTTGGTGGATACGTCAGGCTATAACTCGTGCAATAGCAGATCAGGCGCGTACCATAAGAATACCGGTCCATATGGTTGAAACTATACACAAGGTGTCGAGAACTTCTCGTGAGCTCCTTCAGAAGTACGGACGTGAAGCATCCGCAGAGGAGATCGCGGAGAATATGGGAACATCTCCCGATAAGGTTCGCGAGATAATGAAGATCGCACAGGATCCGGTATCGCTCGAAACTCCGATAGGCGAGGAAGAGGACAGCCATCTCGGCGATTTCATTCCAGATGATGATACTCCCGCGCCGGCAGAAGCTGCCTCTTATGCACTGCTCCGCGAACAGCTCAACGAAGTACTCCACACGCTTACTCCGCGTGAAGAGCACGTGCTTAAGCTGCGCTTCGGGCTCGATGACGGCAGAACACGTACTCTTGAGGAAGTCGGTAAGGAGTTCAACATAACTCGTGAGCGTATTCGCCAGATAGAAGCGAAGGCTCTGAGAAAGCTCCGCCATCCCAGCCGTTCGAAGCGTTTGAAGGATTATCTTGACTGATGATCGCTAAAAATCTTGAAAAAATTTAAGAATCGGCGCGTTACACAAAAATGAGAGTGAAAAATTGTATAAAATGCACTAAATATTGATTGCACTTTTCAAAAGCCGACAGATTTTTTGTGAGAAATGCAACAAAAAAGTCATCACAATATGCGATATTTTTTCTTTCAAAATGTGGCTCGATAATTTAAATTTTAAAAAAACTCTTGACATTAAGTCAAAAGTAGTGTACAATAAATAAGGTATAATTATCTGAATCATTCAGGAGGAAACAGCGAATGAAAAGACGACTTATGAGCATTGCGCTTTGCATAGCAATGCTTGCAACTGCTGTCATGACATCATCATGCGGCGAGGAAGATGACATGAGCGATGTCGGTGAGGATCAGGTCGCAAGTGCGACTACGATCTCGATCTGGGGCATCAAGGGAAAGGGTACTACGGATGAGGCTATTGCCGAGGTCGAGGCTGCTATGAGCAAGATCACCGAGGCTCAGTTCAATACTGCTGTAAAGCTCGAACTCTATACCGAAGATGAATACGATAAAGCTCTTGAAAAGAGAATGGACGAGATCCAGGAAAGACTTGATGCCGAGGCTGCTGAGGCTGAGGCAAAGAAGGCTGCAGAGAAGGAAGCCAAGAAGAACAACGGCACGTCCGATACCACGACAGCCGAGACTTCCGATGAAGAATCCACAGAGGAGATCGCAGATGAGACTGTACTCGATGAGTATGGACTTCCGACCACTCTTTATCCCGAGATCGAGGACAATCAGCTTGACATATTCCTTATGACCGATTATGATATGTTCATGAAGTATTCGGATAAGGGTGTCCTTTCCGCACTTGACGAACAGCTTTCTTCGTCCTCTAAGCTGCTCAAATCTTACATAAATCCGTCGCTCCTTGCAGCGGGTAAGATCGGTAAGACCACATACGCTATAGTCAACAACCAGCAGGTCGGTGAATACACTTTCATGATCCTCAATAAGAAGATGATGGATAAGTATTATTACGATCCCGATGATTTCAGCTCGCTTCTCGATGCTCAGGAATTTCTTGAGGTCGTTGGAAACAACGAGAGCGTAACTCCTTATGCCGGAGTTCGTGAGCCTGTGAATATCAATTACTTCACCTCCGACGGTTCTAAGTCGGTAGTCGGAAGTATGCTCGATCCCAATGCTGAGGCGGGCACAGAAGGTGCTCCCGGCATCCTTATCAGAGACAAGAGCTGGAAGAAGCACATTACCATCATGAAGGAACTTGACGAAAACAACTGGCTCGGTTCTGAAACTCCTACCGCAGATGACAACTTTGCTGTTGCTATAGTCAAGGGCGAATGGTCTGATGTCGAAGCATTCGAAGAGAACTACTATGTAAAGGTTCTCCAGAATCCGCAGGGAACTACCGAGAATATGTACAACGGTATGTTCGCTGTATCGACATACACAAAGAACCTCGCTCGTAGCATGGAGATACTCACATATCTCAACACCAGATCTGATCTCCGTAACCTTTTTGCATACGGTATCGAAGATGTTCACTATGAGCTTGATGAAGATGGTGTTGTAAAGGTTCTCTCCGATGATTACAATATGAAGCTCGAATACACCGGAAATACCTTCATCGCATATCCGCCGGAAGGCTCGAATGCAGACGTTTGGGAAGACGCTAAGGCACACAACCTTGATCTTGTCATGAGCCCGTGGTTCGGATTCGATTATGATGAAGAGCAGCTCGATGCGGATGTCGTTAAGGGCGTTAAGTCGTTCAGCGACAGATTCTATAACCAGCTCGATTCCGTATCGCTTGAGGAGCTTGAGGATTGGCTCGATGATAAGTCGAGCGATGCGAAGAAGGATGATTCCATTAGCGCATTCATCGCTACCGAGGTCGAAGTCGATGATGATGACGATAAGAAGGATGACAAGGATGAGGATGCTGTAGAGATCCTTCCGATGGGCAAGCTCTATGCCGATTGGTTCAGCTCAGCTTATCCGAGTGCAAAATAATCTTTGAACTTTTCGGGAGGTATCTGTCGGTATCTCCCGATTTGTGTATTTTTGGAGGAATTTATGTTTGAAATGAACTTTTATATGCCCACAGAGATAGTTTGGGGGCGTGGATGTATAAATAAAAATCCGTCAAAGCTTGCGCTCGGAAAAAAAGCCATCATAGTTTGCGGACGAAATTCTGCTAAGGCGTGCGGTGCGCTCGATGACGTGACTGCAGCTCTCGCATCTCTCGGAATTGATTACGAAATATTCAATAAGATCACCGAAAATCCGCCGATAGAGGTGTGCTATGAGGGCGGAAGGCTGGCGGTAAGTATTAATGCTGATTTCGTAATCGGGATAGGCGGCGGTTCTCCGCTCGATGCTTCAAAGGCGATAGCGGCATACGCGGCTGACGAGAGTCTTGAAATGGAGGATATTTTTACAGATAAAGTAAAAAAAGTTCTTCCTATAGCTGCGATACCGACAACTGCCGGAACTGGAAGTGAAGTCGATGCAGCTTCTGTATTGACATTGACTTCTGGAAAGGTCAAAAAATCCTTTAAGACCCACGATACATACCCGAAGGTGGCATTCCTCGATGCTGACTATACAGAATCGCTGAACCTTGAATATACGATCTCGACCGCGCTCGACGCATTCTGCCATTGCGTTGAATCCTATCTCTCACCGAAATCAACGATAATTTCACGTATGTTCGCTATGCGCGGCGCACAGATGATATATTCTGCACTCGGAGATATTGCCGAGATGAACAAGAACATCGATTTAAAGCTCATATCTGATCTGCGTGAGCCGCTTTTGGCAGGCGCATCTATGGGAGGTATAGCTATCGGAACTACCGGAACAGGCTTCAATCATCCGCTCGGATATAATCTCACCCTTTACAAGGGCATTCCACACGGCAGAGCCTGTGCGGTATTTATGCGCGAATATTTCGATTACAACAGCAGAAGCGATGAAGGACGCGCACTTATCGAGCATTTCTGCGGTGGACTTCTGGCTTCGCCCGATGAAGTGGCTGAAAATATCGTAAACTGGTCGGATGTCAATCTGAGCCTTACGGATTCCGAGATAGACGAATATATCACAAACGTCAAGGGCGCGAAAAACTATTCGAACAGCCCATATGTGATAGATGAGTCAGAAATGCGCGAGATATACAACGAGCTTTTCAAAAGAAAATAATATAAATTATATTGTTTTTCAGATATGATTTTAATATAAAGAAAGGAAGCTTTCGCTCAGCGAAGGCGTGGTAGAAAAAATGGATTGCATTTTCTGTAAGATCGTGGCAGGCGAGATCCCGTCAAAGAAGGCATATGAAGATGATATGATACTTGCGTTTCATGATGTGAATCCGCAAACTCCCGTACATATCCTCGTTATCCCAAAGCAGCATATTCCGTCAGTCGATGGAGTAAATGCCGAAAACAGCGCGATCGTTGCACATATATTCGAGACTATTCCGAAAATAGCCGCAGAAGCCGGACTTAAAAACGGTTACAGAGTTATAACCAACTGCGGAGACGATGCCTGCCAGAGCGTCAAGCATCTTCATTTCCATATAATGGGTGGACGTAAGCTCCCTGAAAATATGGGTTGATCACTCATTACGAAAAAATCGTGTAGAAATCGTAAAATAATCTGTTAAGTGGTTGACAAAAGCGCGAAAATGGGTTATAATAATACTATAAACGAAATTTAAGGAGAAATAAAATGAAAGTTACAAAAGAATCAATAATCTGTGAGGTTCTCGATTTTGACCGCGAGACCGCAAAATTCTTCATCGAGATCGGTATGCACTGCCTCGGTTGCCCTTCTGCACGCGGTGAGAGCATCGAAATGGCTTGCGAGGTTCATGGAACCGATGCTGACGAGCTGGTTGCAAATATCAACGAATTTCTCGAATCCAAAGCCTAAACAAACTGTACATTTCGTCGCGCACACGGTATTTATATCGCGTGAGCGGCGATTTGTTTAAAATCATATGACACCTATATTAAATTTGAGCGGCAGACTTGAAGCCGCAGCACAGTTCTGCTCGGACGGGAGCGTTGCCGATATAGGCACAGATCATGCCCTTTTGCCGATAAAGCTCGTCTTGGACGGTCACAGCTCTGCTGTCGCGTGTGACATTCGCGAAGGACCGTGTGAGAGAGCGAGAGCGAATGTAGAAAGATTCGGATTGCGTGAAAAAATAAATGTTTTCTGCCGTCCGGGACTTGAAAATATAGAGGAATTTGCCCCGGATAATATATTCATATGTGGTATGGGAGGCGAGATGACAGCCTCCATACTTGCTGAGTCGAATTATCCGAAGACTTCTCGGTGCAGACTGATATTGCAGCCGCAGTCTATGCAGGATGTACTCAGAGCGTATCTCAGTGAGAACGGATTTTCGATCATCAGAGAGCGCGTGATATATGACGGCGGAAAATATTATCAAATACTTGCCGCCGAATACACCGGGGAAAAATATCTGCTGACATATCCTGAATTAAGGCTCGGAAAATTAAATTTGGAGCGTGCCGAAAAATATCTTTCGGATGTCGATAGAGGGTGGCTCGAATTTGTTTTGAAATCTGCCGAAAGACGGGTCGAAGGACGAAAAAAAGCGATCTCATCAAGTGATGTGACAAATGATCCCGACAGCGAGCTGATCTCGACGATAAAAGGAATACTTGAAGAGGAAAAATATGCCGACAGTTGATGAACTATATAGATTTTTAAATGAAAAGTTTCCGGAAGATCTGCGCTGTGAATGGGATAATGACGGACTTATGACAGCGACCGATCCTTGTCGTGAGGTATATCGTGTACTTTGCGCGTTGGATGTTACGGATGAATGTGTCGATTATGCGATAGAAAACAAATATGACGTTATAGTTTCACATCATCCTATGATATTCAAGCCGCTCAAAGGTGTGAATTATCTCGATCCGGTCGCACGCAAGACGATAAAGCTCATAAAAAATGATATTTCTGTTATGTCCTTCCATACACGTCTTGACGCAGCCAATGGCGGCGTGAATGATCTTTTTGCAAAGCTTCTCGGACTTAATGATGTCATGCCGTTCGGCGCAGACGGAGAACTGATCGGACGGATAGGAGAACTCAGCGAGCCTGTCGAATGTACCGAATTTGCTGCATCGGTCAAGAAGACTCTCGGAGCTGAGCGAGTGCTTTATTCGCTCGGAGCTTACGAGGTGAAGCGAGTCGCTGTATGCGGCGGTGACGGAAAGGATTTTGTGAAGGCGGCGAAGGCTGCCGGAGCGGATACTTATGTCACAGGTCAGCTGTCCTACAATATAATGGAAGAATCGAATTACTTCGGGCTCAATATGCTTGAGGCGGGACATTTCTTCACCGAGGATTTTATAAGTGCGTATCTTACACGCTTGATACTCGGAAAATTTACTCAGGTTCAAACCGATTACTTTAATTCGAACCGCATAAAAGCAGTTTGAAGCCGATCTCCGACAAAAGGAGAGAAAGGATATTATATGCCGTATATTAATCTAAAGACCAGCGTTTCTATTGATGAAAAAATCGAAGATGCGCTCAAGACCGCTCTCGGAAAGGCGATATGCGATATTCCGGGCAAGACAGAAAAATTTCTCATGGTCGAGCTTGAAGGCGATAAAAAGCTTTGGCTCGGCGGAAAAAAGCGTCCGTTGGCAATGATCGAGGTAAAGATATTCGGTCATGCACAGCCGGAGGATTTTAATGCTATGACCGGAACTCTATGCGGAATATGCGAGCGGATACTCGGAGTAAAGCCGGATGGCGTTTATGTGACATATGCAGAGGTTGAAAACTGGGGCTGGAACGGAGAAAATTTTTAGATGATAACTATCGAACAAGTAAGATCGAGCGAAGCAATACGTACATATATCGAAAAGGAAGACGATTCTTTGAAGGCTCTCGGCTTCACCGAGCACAGCTTTCCTCATGTCGGAAAGGTCTCGAAGACTGCAAAGGAAATTCTTTTGACACTCGGATACAGTGACCGCGAGGCGGAGCTTGCCGAAATAGCCGGCTATCTTCATGATATTGGAAATATAGTCAATCGTACAGATCACGCACAATCCGGTGCGGTAATGGCGTTCAGAATATTGGATAACATGGGTGCAGATCCTGCCGACATAGCGACGATAATAACCGCTATAGGCAACCACGATGAGGGAACGGCAGTTGCAGTAAATCCTATAACCGCCGCACTGATATTGGCGGATAAGACCGATGTTCGTGCATCTCGTGTAAGAAACAGCGATATTGCGACCTTCGATATACATGACCGTGTGAATTATTCGGTCAAGCGCGCCGATCTTGAAATAAACCGTGACAGGTCTGAGATCGAGCTTAAGCTTCAGATAGATACGGATTTTTGTTCGGTTATGGACTATTTTGAGATATTTTTAAATCGAATGATACTATGCCGAAAGGCAGCTGAGCGTCTCGGACTCAGATTCAGGCTGAGCGTGAACGGACAGATATTACTTTGAATTTTGGAGAAAAAATGAGCAACATACAGGATATTTTCGGCAGCATGGTATTCAATGAATCGGTCATGCGCCAGAAGCTGCCCAAAGAGGCATATAAAGCCCTGCGCCGCACGATAGATGACGGTGAGGAGCTTGACATATCGGTCGCAAATGTAGTCGCAAATGCGATGAAGGACTGGGCGATAGAAAAGGGAGCTACACACTATACCCATTGGTTTCAGCCTATGACCGGCATAACTGCAGAAAAGCATGACAGCTTTATAACACCGATCGGCGGCGGAGCAGTCATAATGGAATTTTCTGGCAAGGAACTGATAAAGGGTGAGCCGGATGCGTCCTCATTCCCATCAGGCGGACTCCGTGCGACTTTCGAAGCACGCGGATATACCGCATGGGATCCGACATCCTATGCGTTTATAAAGGATGATACGCTCTGTATACCGACTGCATTCTGCTCTTACGGCGGAGAAGCACTCGATAAAAAGACACCGCTGCTGCGTTCTATGGAAGCTGTCAGCAAGCAGGCTTGCAGAGTATTGCGTCTTTTCGGAAATCCGACGACTAAGGTCATTTCTACAGTAGGCCCGGAACAGGAATATTTCCTTGTTGACAAGGAGCTTTACGATAAGCGTCCCGACCTGGTATTCACTGGAAGAACACTGTTCGGTGCTAAGCCGCCGAAGGGACAGGAGCTGGATGACCATTATTTCGGAACTTTGAAGCCGCGTGTAAAGGCATTCATGAAAGAGCTGAACGATGAGCTTTGGAAGCTTGGAGTACTCGCAAAGACCGAGCATAACGAAGCCGCACCGGCTCAGCATGAGCTTGCTCCGATATTTACCACTACAAATATCGCGGTAGATCATAACCAGTTGACGATGGAGATAATGAAAAAAGTTGCCGCACGTCACGGTCTCGTATGTCTTCTGCATGAAAAGCCGTTTGCCGGTGTGAATGGCAGCGGAAAGCACAATAACTGGTCTCTTTCGACAAAAGAAGGTGTAAATCTTCTCGAACCAGGTGAGACTCCGCGTGACAATGCACAATTTTTGACATTCCTCGCAGCCGTCATAGCTGCGGTCGATGAGTATCAGGATCTTCTCAGAATATCTGTCGCATCGGCAGGAAACGACCATCGACTCGGTGGATATGAAGCTCCGCCTGCGATAATGTCTATGTTCCTCGGCGATGATCTTACAGAAATACTTGCCTCGGTCGTCTATGAGACAAGCTACGATCAGCAGAAGAAAGCGGTAATGGAGATAGGTGTTGATATTCTTCCGAAGTTCCCGAAGGATACTACCGATAGAAACCGTACATCACCGTTTGCATTTACCGGAAACAAATTCGAATTTCGTTCGCTCGGATCGTCGCATTCGGTCTCAGGTCCGAATATAACCTTGAATACCATTGTTGCAGAAGAACTTTCCAAGATCGCCGATTCGCTTGAAATAAAGCTCAATGAGGGCGAGGAATGGACAAAGGCGGTCGGTGAGGTCATACGCGATACGATAAATGAGCATAAGCGTGTCATATATAACGGAAACAACTATTCGAAGGAATGGA
This sequence comes from uncultured Lachnospiraceae bacterium, assembly GCA_964603455.1. GTDB lineage: Bacteria > Bacillota > Clostridia > Oscillospirales > CAG-272 > Flemingiibacterium. The sequence continues at coordinate 659 of CAZRVL010000058.1, read as the reverse complement.
TCGCCGAAGCGAAGACCCGCGGACTCCTGAATCTGCGCACAACGCCCGATGCGCTCCCGCATTTCGTTGACCAGAAAAATATTAATCTTTATACAAAGCACCATGTTTTCACCGAGACTGAAATGCGTTCGAGAAACGAGATACATTACGAGAGCTATTGCAAGGTCGATATGATCGAAGCGCGAACTATGAGCGATATGATAAGCAAGGACATACTTCCGACAGTCATCGGCTTCAAACGAGAGCTTGCGGAAGCGGCAAAGGTTTCGAAGGAAGTCGGACTCGATGCGGTCGTAGAGCTTGAAAAGGCAAACGAGATCGGAAAACGGCTCATCGAATTGAATGATGCGCATAAAGCTCTGAACGCGGCTATCGAAGCAGCAAACGGAATATGCGAATGGGAGAACAGAGCATTCTATATCCGTGACGAGCTTATACCGGCTATGGACAGAGCAAGAGCGGTAGTCGATTCACTTGAAGTCATAATCGGCAGAAATAATTGGTGCTATCCGACCTACAGCGAATTGCTGTTCAGCATATAAACATTAATTTTTTGTTAATGATCCCGATGATCTATTGATTTCCCGAAGGGAATATGGTATAATATTTATACCATATGGAGGCGTAGCTCAGCTGGTCAGAGCGTTCGGTTCACATCC
>CAZRVL010000057.1:0-13368 GCA_964603455.1 uncultured Lachnospiraceae bacterium | reverse complement strand
ATGAGCTTTTCGACTCGCTTCTCGTGGGAAGCCGCGAAAGCTATTCGATACCGCACATGGTTATATAATCAACGAAGGCAATAAAGTGCCGATAAACGGTGAGCTTTACTACCGTGGCTATAATGTCGCAGACCTCATCCGCGGCTATTTTGTGAAAGACATCAGTAACTAACTTAGCATGAAAAATTAGAGGTGCGATTGTTAATGATAACATAAAAAGTAATAAGTTTTTCTATCAAGCAGTTCATAGTAAAATTTTTGCTTAGAGCTATGATGTGAACAACGATATGTCGTTTATGATTAACAGTTGATAGATAATGGTCATATCTTTTGGCTTTTGTATTTTTTAATTATACCAATCTTGGTGGCTGTTTTCTACACAGGAATGGAGTGAGATCAATGTGGTAAATTAACAGAACTATCTTATATGTAATTAAGTTTATAACTCAATCAACAACCAAAAAATTATTCATGTAGGAAGGGAATTATGTGAGACATGAAAAAATTTTACAAGCAGGTTGTAGCCATAATTGTTATGGTTACCTTTACGATTACATACTTTGCAATCCCAGCAGCGGCTATAGATTCTGAAGGAATCGTAGCAAATCGTTTCACGTCTGTTTATGATATCGAGGTTGACGGTATAACCTATAATGTAGTTATAACCTCTAATCTTGATGGCACGGATAATATCTTGGTTGAAGGAAATGGAACCACATTATCTTGGACAACCAAAGTCATCGAAGATGAGTTAGAGCCTTTAGCCAACATAGAATCCGCTTCGTACGAATCTTATAGATATACGTTTTGCGAAACTGCTGCGGTTCCGTGGCATTTGTATCGACCCCTTCAAGATGACGGAAGTGCTGCCACTAAAGGCATTGGATACGCAGATTCGGAATTTGCTCGCCGTTTTGCTGATCAAATTATAAATATAAATAATGCAGAAGAACTTATTTCTAAATTCTTTGTGATTCAAGAAATTATATCTAAACCTATACCTCATATGCTGTTGAAGGTACTCGGTGATGTAGCACTTTACAAAGCTGGTATTCCGGAACGACCTCTTATTATTGCCGGTGCAGTTGCTGATTTAATGGCATCATATGGCGTTCCAACAAATTTGGAAAGTGCTTTAGAGGCACTAATTAAAGCGCAATACAGCAATATCTGTGATTATGTTGCAGCAGCTGACAATTACTTTGAGTTAGCTTAATAGCATTATATGGGTAGAATTTATGTTGATTTCAATATGCCAGTTGCAATGTTAATACTCGACTTATTATTATATGTAATAACGCTAATTTTTATCGCAGTTAGAGCACTTGAAAGACATACAGATGAATATATACTTAAATATTCTGGAGCATATTATGTAACTATAGGCACAGTAGAGTTACTGTTTACTATTTTAAGCTTGATCGCACCGTTAATAATTAGCAGAGAAACCGCTGCTGAAATAGTTCCGATGCTAATAAGATTCCTATTTAGCATCATGAAACTTGCAATTGGAATCATTATCTATAAATTAAAATATAGATTCTCAGCGTTATCATTTATTATTGCCTGTTTTGGAGGGGGACTTTCAGCAATCAATTTGATCGTAGACCAATCTTTCGCTTCAAAATTGACCTTCGCAGTTATACTTGTGGCAATTGTGGCAATGCTGAGACAATTCCGCGATAAGCGAAAACACTCAAAGTAGATTTCTGCGGCAGAAGTTCAGAAAAAAGCACCCTCCTATGGTAGTATATAGATATAACTGCCATAGGAGAAATTTTTATATTAAGATGGATCATCCAAAAAAAGTAGACAGATTCAGCTTTGATAGGAGAAACTTGTAGTATGTGCTACTGTTGACTCGCAGGACTCAGGCACAAGGTGGATATTTTATGATCACCGGACAATAGAAGGCAATTATCTGATACTTCCCATGCCGAAATGCGATGAAAATCAGGACAGCTACCATTCCTTCTGTAACGCATGGATGGACGCTTTTATCGTTATCCCAAAAACCGCCGATCCCGAATTTGTCGGCTTCATCACCGAAGCTATGGATTACTATTCATACGTTAAAAACTGGATGGGCTAAGTGTACAAAGGGCTCGTGACATACAAAATGTCACGCCCTTTTTTATGTTCGGGATAAAAAAATCTCAGCTTTAACAAAACTCAAACATTTCTAAAAACTTTCGATAACATCCGAATAGTATAATATATCACGTAAACAGCTCGAAGCGAATGCCGGGCAAAACAATGATCTCAAAGAAAGGCAGCCGAAACGGCTGAAATCAAAAGCTATGAACACCAACAGAAACGAACAGGAATACCTCGTACAGAAGATCCGCACTCAGTACACCGAAAAGCAGCACACCGAACTTGATGAGCTCAAGGCGCTCGATACAAAGGTAAAAAGACCGGCAAATATCTTCGCATATACCTTCGGCTCAATCTCCGCACTCATCATGGGCGCAGGCATGAGTCTCACAATGACCGATATAGGCGCAAAAATCGGCATGATCTCTCCACTTATTCCAGGTATAATGATAGGCATTATCGGAATGCTCATGGCAGCGATAAATTATCCGATATATAAAGCACTCCTCTCAAGCCGCAAAAAGAAATACGCAAACGAGATCATGGCTCTCAGCGACAAAATAATAAAGCACGATTAAAGCAAAAATTTTCCCTGAAGCTCAAAAACGCAAACAAAACTTTAACATTTGCATGATATAATAAATACATACCTATTATGAAAGGATATGCAGATATGTTTAAGATATTGGTCGTTGAGGATGACAAAGACCTCAACCGCACGGTTTGCTCATTTCTGAACGGAGTCGGCTATGAAGCTATCGGATGCCTCGATGCGAACGAAGCATATGACGCTCTTTATGAGGGTATGTTCGACCTTATAATCTCTGATGTCATGATGCCGGGAACGGACGGCTTCGAATTTGCCAAAAATGTCAGAGACACGAATGCTGAGATACCGATACTATTTATGACGGCACGCGATGACATTTCGTCAAAGCAGAAGGGCTTTCGGGTAGGCGCAGACGATTATATGGTAAAGCCGATCGACCTCGACGAATTGGTCTTAAGGATCGGCGCATTGCTTCGCCGCGCAAAGATCGCAGCTTCGAGAAAGCTTGAGATCGGCAGCTTTATAATGGATGCAGATGAGCACACCGCATATCTCGGAGAAGATGAGATACCGCTCACGACCCGCGAATTTTCAATACTCTATAAGCTCCTGAGCTATCCCAAAAAAACCTTCACGCGAACACAGCTGATGGACGAATTTTGGGATGCCGACACAGAGACCGCTCCGAGAGCAGTCGATGTATATATGACAAAGCTGCGCTCGAAATTAGCCGAATGCAACGAATTCGAAATAAAGACCGTCCACGGGCTCGGCTATAAGGCGGTGCTCAAATGAACCGCGGCGGCATTCTATCACGGCTCATCAGAACGCTTTATCATTACCTGATATTCTTTCTGTTGGTCGCATTTCTCGTGAGCTGTACAATGCTCCTTTTTGTCGGAACTTTTTCAAAGGATCTCGGCATTGTGCTTACAGGCGAGAACCTTGACCGTGCCGCAAAGCTGACATTTCTGAATGTTATCCTGCTGAGCATACTTTTTACCATCATAGATATAGTCCGCAGGAAGCTCACGACCGAGCGGATCGTAAAAAAAATCGCCGAAGCCACAAGAAACCAAGTCAACGGAAATTTCAATATCCGCATACCCGAAGCTAACCCTATAGCAATGGACGATAACTACAACGAGATAATCTGCTGTTTTAACAAGATCGCAAAGGAGCTCGGAAGCCTTGAGACTCTGCGCACGGATTTCATAGCAAACGTCTCGCATGAAATGAAAACTCCGCTCGCGGTCATGCAGAACTACGGAACCCTCCTTCAAGTCCCCAACCTTTCTGAGGAAAAGCGCATTGAATACGCAAGGGGCATAGCCGATGGTTCAAGAAGACTGGCTGACATGATGACGAACATACTCAAATTGAACCGTCTCGAAAATCAGCAGATATACCCAAAAGCGGCAAGCTTCGACCTCGGTGAACAGCTCTGCGAATGTCTTCTGCAATACGAAAGCGTTTGGGAAAAATCTGAAATAGATATAGAGACCGATATAGAGGACAGCGTGTATATAAAAGCCGATGCGGAGCTTCTGAGCCTTGTCTGGAACAATCTATTCTCAAACGCCTTCAAATTCACCAAAAGCGGAGGGAAAGTCTGCGTCACACTCACATCAGACAGCGAATATGCAACGATAAAGGTCAGCGACACCGGATGCGGCATGAGTCCTGAGGTGGGAAGTCATATCTTCGAAAAATTCTATCAAGGCGATACCTCACACGCAGTTCAGGGAAACGGTCTCGGACTGGCACTTGTAAAGCGCGTAGTCGATATAATGAACGGCGAGATCTCGGTGGAAAGCATGGTAGATGTCGGAACGACCTTCACAGTCAAAATACGGAGAAATTTGCATGAAGCTTAAAAATTTCGGGAAATGTCTTCTTTTCCCGCATATCGCTCTAATCATCCTTCTGCTCCCGATCTCAGCCGTCGCACTCACCTACTCGATGCTTTTTCTCGAAAGCACCGACCCGATAAGAATAGCTTCATACGTTCTTTCATTCTATACCCTGACCATCTGGTGCATCAGAATACCGAACATGATCCGTTTTTTCAAAGCATTGAAGTCGGATAATAAATATATTAAAAAATGGCTCGGCGATGTGCGGCTCAGAGCAAATGTCACCCTAACCGGAAATGTTCTCTGGAACGGCGCATACGCAACTCTCCAGCTAGGACTCGGCATATATTACAGCTCGGTCTGGTATTATTCGCTTTTTGTATATTACTCTTCCCTCGCCCTGATGCGCTTTTTCATCGTAAGGCACACTTTAAGGCATAAGCCGGGTGAAAATATCGACCGCGAGCTGAGATATTATAAATTCTGCGGTCTGATATTTCTCATCATGAATACGGCATTGTCGGCAATGATGCTATATATGATACGTGATAAGAGTACCGTCGGACACCATGAGATAATCACGATCTCAATGGCAGTCTATACCTTCACCACCCTGACAATGGCAATAATAAATCTCATAAGGTATCGAAAATATAAAAGCCCTGCCCTGTCAGCCTCAAAGGCGATCTCACTGGCTTCAGCCTGTGTGTCGATGCTGACACTCGAAAACACAATGCTCGCGACCTTCGGCGATTCATCAATGACACAGCAAACGCGAAGTATCTTTTTAGCTCTCAGCGGCGGCGCAGTATCAATATTCATTATCATAATGGCAGTATATATGATAGTTCAAAGCAACTCCAAATCGGAAATTTAAATCATCTAAACCCAAGGAGAAATATCATGGAAAATAAAGAGCCCTTTAAAATGACCTATTCGGCAGAACAGCAAAACGAGATAAAATCGATCAGAGATAAATATATCCCAAAGGAAAAAAGCAAGCTCGAACATCTTCGTGCGATCGATGCCGCGGTAAATCGAAAAGCAACAATGATCTCAATAATCATCGGTGTTATAGGAACACTCATAATGGGTATCGGAATGAGCCTTCTGATGACAGATATTGGCGGCATATTCGGCACAGCCGCATTCGGAATAGGCGTTATAGTCGGCATAATCGGCATTGCAGTACTTGCGACAGCCTATCCAATATATAATCACATCCTGAAGATCGAGCGCAAAAAAGCCGCTCCTGAAATCATCCGCCTTACCGATGAGCTTATGAAATAAGTCCGCTCGACCTGTGCAAATCGATCTTTGCATATAAAAAATCACCATCGGAATATTGCATCCGATGGTGATTTTCATTTCTTAAGCTTTAAAGATCACTTTTTCTTTTCCTCAACGACCTCATCCATCGGCACAACGTGCGCAACAAGACCGTTTCCGCCCTTCTTGTAGGGCGATTCGGGAAGAGCAAGATTGAGAAGTATTCCGGCAATGATACCGAGACCGATACCGCTGAAGCTGAAATCCGGACCACCTATGACCGCACCGCCCATAGCAAGCACGAGCATTACCGCAGCAATACTGAGATTGCGGTTCTTTGTGAAGTCAACGTGTTCCTCAACAAGCGTGCGCAGACCGACCGATGAGATCATACCGTAAAGTACTATGCACGCGCCGCCCAGAACGCAGTTTGGAACAGTCTCAACGATTCCGATAGCCTTTCCGAGGAAGGAAATCACAATAGCGATCACCGCCGCGATTCTGAGGGTTATCGGATTGTAGTTTCCGGTAGCGGCAAGTACAGCCGTATTTTCCGAATATGTGGTGTTCGCAGGACCGCCGAAGAGACCTGCAACGAGAGTCGCAAGACCGTCACCGAGCATAGTTCTGTGGAGACCGGGATCGTTCGTGAAATCCTTTCCAACGACCGCACCGTTCGCATAAACATCACCGACATGCTCAACGCAGGTAACTATCGAGATCGGAGCAATTATTCCAATAGCTCTCATATCAAAGCGTGGGAAAACGAAGTGCGGTACTTCGAACCAAGCGTGTTCAGCGACCTTTCCGAGATTCATAATGCCCTCCGGAAGTATTCCTGTGAGCGTGAGTATGAGCGACAGCACATATCCGACACCGAGCGCAATAACTATTGACGACATCTTTACCATGCCCTTTCCGTAGCTCGAAAGGACGATAGCCGTCAAAAGCGTGATCAACGCAAGTATCCAGCTCCAGTAATATCCGGCACTGAACATTTCAAAGCCGTTGTTTGACTGGATGTTGTTTATAGCCGCCGAAGCAAGATTAAGTCCGATTATCGTGATACCGACACCACGAACGACCGGCGGAAAGAGCTTATCGATAAATTTTGAACCGAAAAGCGCGATTATCAGAGCAAGCACTACATATATAGCACCTGCACAAACTATACCGCCTACTGCAGCAGCGATCTGTTCATCCTTCGTCGCACCGAAATCGGGATTACCGATGACCGCCTGAAGTGCGGCAATGAAGGCAAACGAGCTTCCGAGGAAGGTCGGCATCTTACCGCCCGTGCAGAGGTGGAAGATTATCGTTCCGACACCGGCCATGCAGAGCGCAACACCGACATCGAGACCCGTCAGAAGCGGAACGAGAATGGTCGCACAGGACATCGCAAATGCGTGCTGTAGACCAAGCGTGAAGGACTTCAATGCGCCGTTCTTCGGGTAGTCCTTAGAGCCCGGGAAGAAGAAGAGGTTGAGTTTTGACAGAATATTCACTGTGATTCCTCCTGTAGGGTTCGCACATTTTTCGCACGAAACCGCAATTTTTTATATTATAACATTTTTTTACCGATTTGTAAATAGGCAAGAGCGACAAATCATTTACAAACCATTTACAAAAAATTGACGCACTTTAGCAAGTGAAAATAAAATGTTAATTTGTGAACCTAAATGTGTATTATATTCACATAAAAAATTTGAAAAATTCACTGCATCCTATTGACTTTTCACGCAAAATGTGATATAATATATATGCAGAAAGGAAATCCCAACTGCAAATCCCAAAAAAGGTGGTACTAAATATGAAAACAACTATCATTGGCCGTCAAACTCAGCTTCCCGAGGACGTAAAAGTGCTCATTGAGACAAAGCTCAAAAAGTATGATAAATTCTTCGGCGATGATGCTTCTGCCACAGTCAAGCTCTCGAAGCCGCACGGAAAAGAGCGAGTCGAGCTGACGATAACATCGGCAGGAACGATATTCCGCGGTGAGGAGACCGAAGCCACCTTCCGAAACGCACTCGATATGGCAATGGATTCCATCGAGCGTCAGATCAGAAAGCATAAGACACGCCTCGAAAAGCGTATGCGTTCGGGCAGTCTGAACGACCTCATTCCGCCGGAATTGGAGCTTGATGACGAGGAAAAGATCATAAAGACCAAGACCTTCACGATAAAGCCTATGACACCCGAAGAAGCAGTATTGCAGATGGAACTTATCGGACACGATTTCTTCGTATTCAGCGATTCGGTGAGCGGAGAAACGCAGGTAGTCTACCGTCGCCGTGACGGTGACTTCGGACTCATAATCCCCGAAAAATAACAAAAATGTGAAAAGTAACATTTTCACAAAAGATACGAGCGCGGCATAATTGTCATCTTCAAGCCTCAAAGGTTATAATAAACCTCTCCCAGCCGCGAAAAAACATACCGTCTGAGCGAAAGCTCGGGCGGTATTTTAAATTATAAGCTTTGTTATTCAAAAGTAACCGGAGAAAACTCATCCGTCAAATACTTTAGTCATTGACCAATCATACGTATTTAAAAAATCGGAGCGCGAAGCCCCGATTTACTAACATTGTAAGATCATCCAAACGCGGTCAAAGCGACACTCGGCGAGATCGGATTTTCGAATATAGAAATAAATTCTACCGCAATCACCAAACATAAGTTCAAACTCGTCCTTCTCGACCGTGCTGAGTTGAAATAAAAGCACCCAATCGTCAAGTGAATCTCTTGCGATCTTTGCAAAATCATCAAGCTTCGGATAACCGTTTCCGAGATAAAATCCACGCGACACAAGCTCACATTCAAGCTCCATTGTATTCTGCATTACATCCGCAAAACCTGTCATTTTGTGTCTATCTCTTCCATATCCATCATCCAAGCGACTGAGAGCCGCTTGATATATCTCACAGTCAACCTTTTCTCCGATAAGTCTTTCGAGATTTTCAATATCCGGATAAGAAACATTTTTAGAAAATTTTATCGGAATTTTCGGAAATACCGTAATTTCTTCTGATATTTCAGGCTTTGTGCCGTTTTCTTCACAATATATAACGCGAGCAACGCCCTTGTCAGCCGGATCGAAGCCCCATACATTTGAATCGCAGCGATAAAAGAACAACAATCTCCCTTTTTTCGGCATCAATCCAGACTTGTCAAATTCTGCAAGCTCCGCGCAATCTATCTGTGCCAAAAAATGTAGCGGACGCAGTTTTATCTCATCATCTTCAAAAGTAGAGCATTCAAATTTCGGATACTCGACACCTGTCGGCAACTCCGGAATACCACCAAAATACGAGCGTCCGACTGCATTTTCATCGAGAGTTATACCGACAGAAGGTTTAGAATTTTGTTCCAATATATTCAACATTTTTTCTACCGTCATAGCAATCCTCCGTAATATAGAAATCACCTGTGCAACAGTTTGCCGCACATACGAATTGTCAATTTCTTAAAGAAATCAAACTGTGGCGTTTTGAAATATGCAAAAATGAATATGATATTCGGCAATATCGCCGTTGTGATCGTTGCGAGAATGAAGCCGACTGCACCGTTCGAAAGCATATTGACAAATATCGAATTTATTCCCCATGCGACCAATAAAACCGCACCATATGCGAGATTCATAACTGCGAAGCTACGGCAGGAATGCTCACCGAGACAATATTTTGAAACGCAAAGCGGTTCCCACCAAAGGCTTGTAGCAAAATGTGAAACTGTAGTTCCAAGCAAAATACCGAAAAGCCCCATGCCACACTTCATAAATATCAGCGAAACTGCCAAATTTACAATTGCTTCAACGAATCCTCTAAATCGAACCGGTCTGAATATCCCGGCGGCATTGATGTACATCAAATTCGGCTGACGTATTCCCGAAAGGTAAAAATTCAAGCACATCAGATGTACCGCAGATTCCATGATCTCAAGCCCTGCTCCGAAAAACACCGCTATGAACCGTGTCATCAAGCAGTCGAGCGCGATTGCCGAAAAGCCATAGAGCCATGCCGCGGCTAAGATTATATCTTTATAAATATCAAGTTGTTTTTTCGAATCATCGGTCGCGACCAAATTGCCAACACTCGCCGTGACCGCCGTCATGACCTGGTTCAAAATGACCTGTATAGTCTGCAAAATCAGCAAATAGTTGGAATATACGCCTGTCAAATCAATACTTATTGTTGAAATAAGCAAGTTATCCGTTCCTGTGACAGCAACGCTTCCGAAGCGCGTCATGAACATTGATCCGACATTCGACTTTATTTCAGAGCCGGTTTTATGATCCGGAAGTCCTTTGACCCTTCCGAGAAACGGGAAAAGTCTGCTTGCCGCAAACGATATTTCAATATTCGATGCGACCGTACATACGAGCTGTGCGACCAGGTACAAAATGTAATTTCCGAGGAAAAGCAAAATTACAAGCTGTGCCAGATTTTGCAATATTTGGAAAAACACATTGTTCAGCGTATTCCGAAAGTCCTTTTCAGCCGCCGTCACAAGTGCTTTTCGATACGAAAACAGATAGCTTGCAGCCGAATTTGCCAAATAAAGCAGGTATATAAGCTGTAAATGAGGAACTTCAACGACAATTTTGCCAATAAATGGCAGAATGCAGAGTCCAAGCAGTGTAACAGCCAGCGCGACAAATCGATATGCAAGCGCGTACAGATTCATTATCCGCCCGATCTGCTCTTCATCGTGCTCAGCTATAGGTTTGTAGAGCGAAAACGTTATCGCACTTCCAAGCCCAAGCTCGGTCAGCGAAAGCAGCGAAAGTATCGAACAAAACATTCCGTTGATCCCGAGATAGGTCTCACCAAGCACATCTATGAACACTTTTCGCGTGACAAACCCAAAAATCAACGAGACAGCCTGCCCGAAAATGGCGAACAGGCTGTTTTTTACAGAATTTTCAGAGCGCATTACTTGATCTCGACAACGTCGAAACCAAGGTCTTCAACAGCATTTTTCAACTCGACATCAGTCGATTTGCCGACAACGACCGCCGTTCCGCTCTTAAGATCGACTTTCGGCTCTTCGCCGAGTGCCTTCAAAGCCTTCTCAACACGTGCAGTACAATGCTCACAGTGCATTCCCGAAATAACGATAGTTTTCATGATATAGATCTCCTTATATAATTAATGATAGAAAATTTCACGCACGCTGTAATCTCAGCGCGTTTGTGACTACGAAAAGCGATGAAAGGCTCATCGCGGCTGCCCCGATCATCGGGCTCAATGTGATACCGAATGGAACGAGAACGCCCATTGCGACCGGGATTCCGAGCGAATTGTAGAAAAATGCCCAGAAAAGATTTTGCTTTATATTGCGAATAGTTTTGTGTGAAAATTCAATTGCCGCAGGAACATCGCTCAGCACGATGTCGGCAGAATCAATGGCAATATCGGCTCCGCTTCCGATAGCGATACCGACATCTGCACGTGTAAGTGCGGGCGAATCATTGATTCCATCGCCAACAAATGTCACTATTTTGTGCATCTCGCTGTTCTTTTCGTCATTTTGCATAGTTGCGACCACACGTTCCTTATCTCCGGGCATGACCTCGGCAATAACATCGTCAATACCCGCCTGAGCAGCTATCGCGTTCGCAGTCAATTTGTTGTCACCTGTGAGCATCGTCACCGAAACACCAAGGTCGCGGAGAGCCTTCACCGCGTCTGCACTTGTCGATTTTATCGTGTCAGCGACCGCGATAATTCCGCAGTATGTGCCGTTTTCGGCAAATATCATTGGCGTTTTTCCGCTCTGAGCAAGCTTTTCGAGCGTTTGCTCGATGTTCGGAAGTACGATATTTTCATCTGTCATAAAGCGCATATTTCCGCCTATGCAGCGTTTTCCGCCAATAACGCCTTCGATTCCGCGTCCCGGAATCGCCTTAAAATTCGAGACTGCTTTTACCGAAATCTCCATATTTTCGGCTTTTAGTCGGATAGCTTCTGCCAGCGGATGCTCACTTCCGGCTTCAAGCGAAGCGGCTATCTCAAGTGTCTTTTTTTCGTTTTCCGAAATTATATCGGTCACGGACGGATGTCCTTCGGTAATAGTTCCTGTCTTGTCGAGAATGACACATTTCGTCTGGTTCAGAACTTCGAGAGCTTCAGCTGATTTTACCAAAATTCCGCGTTCTGCAAGTCTTCCGACCGAAACGGTTATCGCGACCGGAGTCGCAAGTCCCAATGCACACGGGCAGGATATGACCAGCACCGATATTCCGATCGAGAGCGCGAAATCAAAGCTCTTCCCCATTATCAGCCAGAAGACGAATGCTATAACTGCAAGCGTCATAACTATCGGCACGAATACTCCGCTTACCTTGTCGGCAAGCTTGGCAATAGGAGCTTTTGTCGCTCCTGCATCCCGAACCATTTCTATTATTTTCGCAAGTGCAGTATCGTTTCCAACCTTATCTGCGCGGAATTTGAAGCTGCCGTTTTTATTTATCGAGGCAGTCATAACACGATCACCGACAGTCTTTTCGACCGGCATCGATTCTCCGGTCAGCGCGGATTCGTCAACAGAAGATACACCGTCTGTTATTACGCCGTCAGCCGGCAGAGACTGTCCGGGACGAACTATTATGACATCACCGACTATCAGCGCGGAAGTCTTGACTGCGACAATTTGTCCATTGCGCTCGACCTCTGCGGTATCGGGTGCAAGCTTCATAAGACGTTCAACAGCCGCACCTGTTTTGTTTTTCGAGCGTTCTTCGAGAAATTTTCCGACCGAAACAAGGGTCAAGATCATAGCCGCAGACTCAAAATAGAGATTTGAACCGTAATGCTCAGCCAGCGAAATATCACCGTGACCGAGCCCATAGCCTATCATGTAAATGCTGAAAAGTCCATAAATCAGCGCGGACGATGAGCCGACCGCAACGAGCGAATCCATGTTTGGCGAGCGATTCCAAAGAGCTTTAAAACCGACTATATAGAATTTTCGATTCAGATAAACGACCGGGAGAGTCAGAAGAAGCTGCGTGAATGCGAACACGACAAGATTTTCCGTTCCGTGAAAAATACTCGGTGTCGGCAGTCCGATCATGTGTCCCATCGTGAGATACATTAAAATCGCAAGTAAAACAGCCGATGCAATAAGCCGGATTTCCATTGACTTCGCGGTATTGTTTTTGTTGGATTTGATGGTATTTTCGTCATTTTGCACTTTTTCTTTTACTTTTTCATCGATCGGTGATGCGCTGAAACCTGCCTTCGCGACCGCCGCGCATATCTTTTCACGCAGCTCGGGTGTGTCGGATTCGCACTCTACGAATAGAGTTTTAGCCAGTAGATTGACCTCTGCTTTTGCGACCCCCTCGACTCTTCCGCTGACCTTTTCGACCGATGCCGAGCAGGCTGCACAGCTCATTCCCTCAACGTTGAATTTAATTTTCATTCATACCACCTTCATATTCAATTTGTACTTTCCGATTTAATTTTATCCATTTTCAGATTTTTTATCCGCTGCGGAACTTTTGAAAACAAATACCTTCGATGTGAAATAATTCAGCACTACGGTAACTACAGATACAACTATTTTTGCTAAATTCTCATTCATCTTGAC
>CAZRVL010000056.1:0-14721 GCA_964603455.1 uncultured Lachnospiraceae bacterium | reverse complement strand
ACAATGTCCCGGTCGAAAAGATCTATCGTCCGCACGCATGGTCGGCATTCGGAACAACGAATCCCGAGGACGCAGACTACAGAGCCTGCGCAGCCTACGGTCCGCTTTATAAATAAATCATAAAAGCTTACGTGCCCTCAAAAAGTTAAAACTTTTGAGGGCATATTTCTATATCTACTTGAAAATTGCAGCTAAAATTTTTTAAAGCTATTGATTTTTAAGCTTTTATATGCTATAATATATTTACGATCAACAGCTTTAGGAGGATTTTAAAATGCTGAAAAATCTCGATGAACTCATAGATAAATTCGTGGAATACAATATTCCATCAATAGATATACGTGTCCTTCACAACGGCAGGGAAATATATCGCCGTATGGAGGGCTATTCGGATAAGGAAAAGAAAACTCCAATAAACGGAAACGAAAAATACAATGTTTATTCCTGCTCAAAGCCGATAACCGTCACCGCGGCTATGAAGCTTTTTGAAAACGGAAAATTTGAGCTCGATGACAACATATCAAAATATCTTCCGGAATTTTCAAATATGTCGGTCTCGGAAAACGGTGCAGTAAGAGCTGCAAAGCGAGAAATAACCGTGCGTGATCTCTTCACAATGTCCGCCGGGCTTACATATAATTTAAATTCAGAAAATATAAATCGCGGAAAATCGGAGACAAACGGTCGTTGCCAAACTCGTGAGATGATGAAATATCTGGCAAAAGACCCACTTGCATTCGATCCCGGTGAAAAATATAATTACAGCCTTTGCCACGATGTTTTGGCAGCAATGGTAGAGGAGATCTCAGGTGAACGCTTCGGTGAATTTGTCAATAAAAATATCTTCGAGCCGCTCGGAATGAATGATTCCACATTTTTACCGAATGATGAAGAAATATCCTCTCTTGCAGAGCAGTATTCCTTTGATCAGGAGAAAAAAGTATTCAACCCGATCAGCAAGAAAAACGGTTTCCGCTTCGGAACAGAATATGAGAGCGGCGGTGCAGGCTGCGTAACGACAGTCGATGATTATTTGAAATTTCTCGAAGGTCTGCGCACAGGCAAGCTTTTGAAATTCGAAACGATCACGTTAATGTCTACGAATCAGCTTGATGAAAAACGACTCGCTAATTACGGTATGGGACACGGCTACGGCTATGGTCTCGGTCTTAGATGTGAATTAAACAACTCCGGAAGCAGTGATTTCGGCTGGGGCGGTGCTGCCGGCTCATTCCTCGCCTGCGATATAAAGCACGGCTTCTCGGTCTTCCACGCTCAGCACGTTCTCGGTTCACCGAATCAGCATCTCAGGATACTTATCCCCGAGGCTATTCGCAAGGATCTTGAAAATTTATAAATTTTTATTGAAAGGAATACTTTCTTAAATTTTAAGAAAGTGGTAATTATAATGAAAAAACTGGTACTTTTAGGAGACTCAATACGCCTGATAGGCTATGGTAAAAAAGTTCCGGAAATGCTCAGGGACGAATACGAAGTTTGGCAGCCGACAGACAACTGCCGTTTTTCGCAGTGCACACTCCGTATGCTCTTTGATCAGCGCAAAAACATAGAAGGCGCAGACATAATCCATTGGAATAACGGTCTTTGGGACGCATGTGACCTGTTCGATGACGGATCATTCACTCCGCTTGAAACCTATGGCGAAAATATGCTCAGGATCGCCGGAATACTCAAAAAATATGCAAAGCAGGTTATCTTTGCCACCACTACTCCCGTAAAGCCGGAAAACCCGCACGATCACAACGAAGTTATCATTAAATATAACAAATTCATCGTTCCGAAGCTCGAAAACATGGGTGTGCTCATAGACGATCTGCACTCTGTTGTATATCCTCATATTGATGAATATATCAGCGAAGACCTTCTCCACCTTTCACCCGCCGGTGTCGATGCCTGTGCAAAAGCAGTAGTCGATTCGATAAAATGTGCTGAAAACTTATATGAAACGACTTAATAAATTTTTTTCGCTCTTTGAATATCCGAGCGAAGCAGTTGATTTCTTCATTCGTGCAGAAAATAAACTTTCCGAAAACGCCAAAGCAAATGAACTGCTGTCCGCACTTGTAAGCTCATACGAAACTTCTGACTCCTTCGACATAGATACGCTGAATGCCGATATTAAAAAGGCTTCAAATATTTCTGGAATATCCGACAAAGCATTACTTTTCATCGTATATGCAAATATGACATTCCATATGCGTGAGCTTTACAAAAAGAACAGTATAGATGACCGCATATGGAAGGATTCAGTACGCGATCTCGGATTTAAAAACCGCGAATGTCACGATGTGTATGGCGAATGGGGCTTATTCACCGATTGGTTTCAATATTTTTTAAAGCTGAGACTCTTTGCTCTCGGACGGCTGCAATACCAAGCCGATCCATATAACATAACAGATGAACCGATAGTTCGCTACGGATCAGAGCTTATCCCTCACAAAACCACCGCAATTTCGATACATATCCCATCGGACGGAAAGCTTTTGCTGCCGGATGTTATTGATTCCCTGAAAAGAGCATATGATTTTTACAAGGATTTGAGAGTTGACAGAAAATTGTTGCTCCAATGCTCATCGTGGTTGCTCTATCCGAAAATGCTCGAATTTATAGATGATGATTCCAATTTGGCAAAATTCATGGGCTGCTTTGAGATACTTGGAAGTGGAACAGACCCGAATTTCGGCAATTGCTGGCGCATATTCGGTCGTGATTATTCCGAAGGCTCGAAGGCTCTCGTTCGCAACACAAAACTTCAAAAGCAGTATGGCGAATGGCTTGACAAGGGAAATCTCCCAGGGTTCGGAAAAGGCATCATAATCTTTGATGGTGAGAAAATTTTAAGATAATATTTATCAGCAGGATTTTATATTCTGCTGATTTTAATATATGTAAACATTCTGTAAATAACCTGCATTTTTTCTTGACCTTCGACCTACAGTAAGGTTTATAATAATTATAATAGCTTATAAAGCACCTTAAATCGTCAAAATAAAGCTTCGTCCTTATCGGTCAAGCTCAAAGGAGCGGAAAGGAATTTTCTTTGTGTGATAAATAATATCCACTCGGAAAAATTGTGATAATAAAATGCGAATCGGAGAAATAGAAAATTTGACCGGTCTATCAGCCGGTACGATACGTTATTGGGAGGAACGCGGACTCATCAGCTTTGAACGCGCCGAAAACTCCTACCGCGATATTTCGGATATGACTATCGAGCTTTTAAAGAAGATCAAGCTTTTCCGAGAACTCGGTATAGCAATAGCTGATATAAAGCTCTGGTGTGACGGAGTTTTGTCTGAAAATGATCTGCTAATTGCCTGCAAGAACCGACTCGAAGCCGACAGCCGTTCTAATTTAGATCAGCGTGAGCTTTGTAAAAGGCTGATCAACGGAAAAAGCAGTGATACAGATATTCTTAAAAGCATATTCGATGAGAAAAAAGAATCTCCAGGAAAGTTGTCGCTCGGAGTTGATATAGGAACTACTTCAATATCGGCGAAATTAGTTTCTTTAACTACCGGTGCTGCTCTGCACACATACACGATAGAACATAATGCCGGAATAACACCTGATCAGCCAGAATATTTGCCCGATGCCTTTGCGGCCAATGCTTCAAAGTTGCTTGACCTATCATTAGGGCTCGTAAGATCTGCGGTAAATTCATATCCCGAAATAGTTTCGATAGGCTTTACAGGTCAGATGCACGGAATAATATGTCTTGACGAGAGCAATGAGATCATCTCTCCGCTCTACACGTGGCAAAATCAATTCGGTCTGAGAAAGCTCAAAGACAAGACCATATGCTCCGAAATATTCGAGCGAACAGGTCAAAACATCCCTACAGGCTACGGACTTGTCACATATTACGCAATGTGCAAAGCAGATGACATACCTAAAACAAACGGCATACCCTTCGGCGCAAAAAAGATCGCCTGCATAGCAGATGTTGCCGCCTCAAAGCTATGTGGTCTCTCTGATATATATTCACATCCGACAAATGCCGCCTCTCTCGGACTGTTTGACATAGATAAGAACGATTTTGATATTTCGCTTCTTAATGCTTTGGGCATAGACCGAAATATGCTGCCGAAAATATCGAAAGATTTCTCACCTATCGGTGAATACAATGGTATCAAGGTCGCAGCTGCTGTCGGTGACAATCAAGCAGGTGTCTTCGGTTCGCTGTCACAGGAGGGTGATATTCTTCTGAATGTTGGAACGAGCGGTCAGGTAAGCTTTGTAAGCAGTCAAAAGCTCGACATTTCCGATCCATGCTGTGAGATCCGACCGTATTTCGGAGGATCTCTGCTACATTCAGGCTCGACATTGTGCGGCGGACGTGCATATGCGATGCTTGCAGATCTGATAAACGAAATACTCGATGATTTCGGTATTCATCACACTCGAAAAGATATATACGCACATCTCAATAATGCGGCAGAGGCTTCATCAGGTTCGCTCAATATATCTACAAAATTCTCAGGCTCACGCTCCGCGCCGAACGAACGTGGAAATATCCAGGACATAACTACCTCGAATTTCAACATAAGTGAGCTTTCCGGCGGATTTCTGCGCGGTATAGTGGACGAACTCTATGAACTTTACAACAAAATGACAACCGAAAAACCAAAGAGGCTGATCGTTTCGGGTAATGCAATGCGGTACAATCCGAAGCTGCGGAAAATATCCTCTGAAACATTCGGCTGTGATGCACTGCTGCCGCTTGAGACCGAAGAAGCCGCATTCGGCACAGCGTTGTATGCTGCGATCTCGGCAGGTGAAACAGATATTAAAAAAATAAAGGAAACTATTATTTATAAGGAGAATTGATATGACTATTACATTCAATGTTTCTCACGGTAAAGCGAATATCGGTGACGCTCTGAAAATAAGCTTCGAAGATTCGCTGAAGGTCGAATTATTCTACAGCTTCAAGCCGGAGCCGCTCGTGCTGAATGCACCTGCAAAGCTCGGAGATAAGGTCGAGCTCGTTCTTCGCTCGTATCGCATAGAGCTTTATGTGAACGAGCAGCTCATGGATGAGGAATGGTGCTGTGGTGAAATAGACCTTTCAAAGGAGATCGGCGGTGATTTCGAAATAAGGCTGTCCGACAACATCACCGAACATACCGAAAATGAACTGAGAAGCGGGCTTACAATCGAAGCTCTGAGACGCTATGGCGTGAATGTTGGAGACTGTATGCCTTTTACAGATGACGATGGAGTATTTCACATTTTCTGGCTATATGACCGTCATCACCATCACAGCAAATGGGGACTCGGCGCACATCAATGGGCACACGCTTCATCAAAAGATCTGATCTCATGGGATGAACATCCAATGGCAGTCGGAATAACCGATCATCTCGAAGGCTCGATATGCACAGGTTCTGTGCTTCACGCCGAAGACGGCTACAGAGCATGGTATACCGTGCGTATGTCGGATGGAAGCCCTGCAAGAATAAGCTGTGCTATCTCGGATAATGACCGCGATTATGTAAAGACCGACAAATATTTCGTTCTTCCCGAAAGATACCACCGTCCGAGCGCACGCGATCCAAAAGCGATATTTTATGATGGAAAATATCATCTGCTCCTCACGACGACCGATCTCACCAATGGAAAAGGCTGTCTTGCCCATCTGGTATCCGACCATCCCGATATGAGCAACTTCAAGGATTTCGGACCGATACTTACATGGGAAGACGGAAATCAGCCCGAATGCCCAGATTGGTTCGAGATGGACGGACATTATTATCTCGTATGGTCTATTGGCGGAAAAGCGCACTACGCATTTTCCAAAGATCCGTTTGGTGAATGCGGCTGGACTCTCCCGGAAAACAACATCATCGATTGCGGAAGTGTACCGAAATCCGCTTTGATACTGACCGACTGCAAGTATAAGGGCGAACGCATTTTCGTAGGATTCATTCCCGAAAACGGCTATGCCGGAAGATTCATTCTTAAGAAAACGATCAAAGCTGAAGATGGCACTCTCACTTTTGCCGAGCTGTGATAAAAATATCCGATGGCTTCGCCATCGGATATTTTTAATCTTATCGGTAAGTATTAGATTTTTATTTCACGCCGCTTCTTTACCAAAGAGATGTACATCACTGCCATCCGAAACAAATATTATGCTTCCGACTTCATCTGTTCTGAGTATATTATCATCAGATATTCCGAGCTTTTTCAAGCGTTCCAAGACCTCATAATGCGGATGACCGTATTTATTGTTCAAGCCACAGGATATTGCCACCCATTTCGGTGATACAGCCTCTAAAAATTCCATGCTTGATGAAGTGCTTGAGCCGTGATGACCGAGCTTCAATACATCGCTCTTAAGCTGATAACTGTAGAAATTTGCCAATATCTCCTTTTCGGAGGTTTCTTCTGCATCTCCTGTCAACATAAAAGATGTGTCTCCCCACTCTACCCTAACGACTATGCTTCCGTTGTTGGATGCCATATCCATCTTCGGAGATGGTGCAAGCACTTTAAAAACTATATCCCCAACAGTACATTCGGTGTTAAATTCCGCAAGGCTAAGCCCGACATCGCGCTCGTCTATAGCTTCGAGCAGTCTCTTAAGATACTGTGAACTCGAATCCGATTCGCAGAGCATTACATTTCCGACTGTAAAATTCTGTACGATATATGTCGCGCCGCCGATATGATCGGCATGCGGATGTGTGCAGATAAAGCAATCTATAGAATCTATTCCCTGCGCTTTGAGATATTTTTCAAGCTCATATTTCGATTCGCTCGTTCCCGCATCGACCAAAACGGTAGAATTTCCTGACCTCACAAGGATCGAATCGCCCTGTCCGACATCTATTATATGTACTTCAAGTGTTCCCTCAACCGGCTGACGGTCATGAAATATTCCGAGTTCTGAGATAACAGCGTCTAAATATTCTGGCAGCTTATCTATATTTGCTATACATATAACGACAGCTATAACGACTGTGATCGCCGTTTTTAGCGCACGCAGTTTTTTTGTATTTTTGTTCATTTGATCACGGCTTTCTAAAAAATAACAATAATAGGCGGTAATATACACCAACTGATATATTATACCATAATCATTTTGATTTGTCAATCTAATCGATCATATCTTAGACTCAGCCAATATCCTCCTTCGGAGATCTTCCGGTCTCGCGCTTGTAAAATCTCGAAAAATACGACACATCCGAAAATCCACATACCTCCGCGACCTCCGTTACTGTCATGAGACCGCTCATCAAAAGCTCCGTGGCTTTTGCCACTCTGAGCTCATTTATATATTTGTGCGGCGGTTTGCCGAAATATTCGCTGAAAAGCCTTCTGAAGCACGACTCGGAAAGGTGGCAGAGAGATGCGAGACCCGACACATCAAGCTCGGTTATATCGGTGGTTCTAAGATATTTGATCGCCGGATATATCGGTGCGAAACGTCTTGTCATAAGATCTGATTTTTGCAATTCGAGAGATATTGAGCAGAGCAGATCATACAAAAGTCCCTTTATCCTCGGTCTTAGCAGCGTACCCTTACTTTGGAGTGAAGCTATCTGCTCGAATTTATCCAAAAATTTTCGCGGATTTTCGGGAGTTATCAGCAGCCTGTCATCCGAAAGACGAAACTCCTCACGTGTTTTTTCCTCATAAAGCTGAAAATTTATCAGATAATCCGCTACTTTATCATATGTATAATTCTCCGCAAGGGCAAATCCGCAAGTGTATTCAGCCCCAACTGGAGAATACACCATCTGATTTCTGACAGCGCGCTTAAACGGTGCTGCTCCCTTATCAATATATTCAAATTCACAATCGTACAAAAACATTATTCCGTTGTCAGGTCTGCCGTTTGGCGGCATACTGTATTTCTCTCCGACTTCCCAATGCTGATCCATAGCGACAATATTGTGAATATCAAAGGAAACGTTTATCAGATCCTTAAATTGTATTGTTTTCACACCAAATCCCTCTCTTTTCGGTTGCTTATATTCTATTATACCACATATTCCAAAGATTTTCAAGTCATTAAATACGTTATTTTTTTAACAGCTTAATCGAAAAATACTATTTTGCGGTCATAATGTGCATTGAAAAAAATTATTTTTTGTGGTATCATATTAATAGCATATTTGGCTCGTAAACGAAAATATTTTTTATGGAGGACGCTATTATGAAAAAGCAGCGTGTATTGACACTACTCATTGCGGCTCTTATGACTGCAAGTGCATGTGGCACACAAACATCTGTGAATGAAGGCAGCTCAGAAACAACGATTGCCGAAAACTCAGAAATTTTATCTGGTGAGACCGGACGTGAAAATGCAAAAGATAATCTTCCCGATAAAAATTACAACGATGAGGAATTTACCGTGCTTTATCGTGATGAGTGGGAATATGAATTTATAGCAGAGGAAGAGAACGGCGATATTGTTACCGATGCGGTCTACAGACGAAACAATGCAGTCGCAGATCGTTTCGGAGTCGAATTCAATTTCTACGGTCTTCCCGGAACCTGGAGCAGCAAGGAATTCAGCGATGCTGTCAACAACTCTGTATTGGCAGGAGATTCGGAATACGATCTTATAGTCGGTTATCAGGCTGATATGGTCAACCCGGCAATGAACGGATATTTCATGAATATATACGATCTCGCATATATCGACACCGAAGCTCCCTGGTGGTCTGAACAATGTAACTCCTCGATAACTGTAAACGACAAGTTATTTATGACCACAGGAGACATCGCGTTGACACTTTGGGACAATATGTATGTCTTCTACTTCAACAAGCTTCTTGCCGAGCAGTACAATATGCCTGATATTTATGAGTTGGTCAACGAAGGAAAGTGGACTATAGATAAGCTCTATGAGCTTTCCTCTACCGTAAGCAACGACATCGATGGTAATACTGTCTATGACGAAAATGACCTCTACGGTTTCCTCACTACTCTCAACAATCACACAAGAAACTGGATCGTTGCCGGTGTCACTCCGATAACCAAGCAGAACAGCGATGGACTCATGGAACCGTGCCTCGTTACCGAGCGTTCTCAGAATATGCTCGATAAGCTTTTGAAGCTCTACTATTCCAACAGTACATATTACAAAAACGAGCCGCTCAGTGAGCCTTATAAGACCGAAGAACCTGTGATCTTCACATCCAACCGCGCACTCTTCATGTCGGGCTATCTCGGAAATTCGAATATTCTCCGCAACATGGATGCTGACTTCGGTATCATCCCTTATCCCAAGTATGATGAGGAACAGGAAAGCTACAGAACTACCGCACACAATTCGGTCTCGATGATGTGCTTCCCCGTTACAGTAAAGGATCCCGAAATGAGCGCGATAATCACCGAAGCACTCTGTGCCGAATCCTACCGCAATGTAATTCCTCAGTACTATGATAAGGTACTCAAGGCAAAGGGCGCACGTGATGATGAATCTGCAGAAATGATTGACATAATCCGCGACAGCCTGATCTTCGACTTCGGATGGGTACATTCTATGTCTCTTGACAGGATCGGACAGGTCATGCAGGATCTTGTCTCTGCAAACAACAGCGGACTCGCATCCTACTGGGCAACAAAAGAAAACAAGGTCCTCACAGGTCTCGAAACTGTAAACAAAGCTTATTCAAACGTAGAATGAACTTAACAGTCAGAAAGGAAAGATATTATGAAAGAATTTAAGAAGGTAAAAGTAGCCGTCATCGGCTGCGGAATGATCTCGGATATATATCTGACTAACATGACAAAACGCTACAACGCGCTCGAAGTCGTTGGTTGCTCGGATATAAAGCCCGAAAGATCAAAGGAAAAGGCTGAAAAGTATGGAATAAAGCAGATGACTAACGAAGAGATATGGGCTGATCCTGAGATCGAAGTCGTTGTCAATCTGACATACCACACTTCGCATTATGAGGTATCTAAAAAATCGTTGCTTGCAGGAAAGCACGTTTACTCCGAAAAGATGATGGCTGTTGAATATGAAGAGGGAGAAGACCTCATAAAGACAGCTAAGGAGATGGGTGTGTATTACTGCGGTGCGCCTGACACATATCTCGGTGCAAGTCTCCAGACCGCAAGACAAATATACGACAGCGGTATGCTCGGAACGGCTGTTGCCGCGAACATCACCATTGTGCGCGGTTATCACCATGAACGCTATCGCACAGATCCAGAACGCCGCTTCGCATTCTGCCCCGGCGGAGGAATCATATTCGATATGGGCTGCTATTACCTTATGGGACTTATCAATATCTTAGGTCCTGCAAAGCGTGTATGCGGATTCTCGCAGATACGTGAGGGAAATTCGCGTGTTTATATGCACCCGAATAATCCGGAATACGGCAAGGTCATGCCTATCGAAACTCCGAACAACTTAGCCGGAACTATCGAATTTGAAAACGGTGTGCTCTGCAACATATTGACTTCGTCCGAATCGATCGGCTCGAACAATTATATGCTCTTCTGCACAGAAGGTCAGATGAGCATGGGTGACCCGAACAATTACGGTGATCTTCCGGTGGTTTCGACAAAAATGTCCCACGGTGTTCAGATGCCGCTCACTCACGCATATACTGACAACAGCAGAGGTCTCGGAGTATGTGACCTTGCATATGCGCTTAGAAACGGCAGAGAGCCGAGGTGTTCGGGCGAGAGAGCACTCCATATGTTCGAAATAGCACACGGCATAATGAAGAGCTGCGTTACAAACGAGATATATCAGATGACCACCACCTGCGAAAGACCTGAGCCCTTCAAACCGGGTATAACGGAATATCCCGAGATGGTCATGGACATATAACAAAAAGGAAGGAATTTTAAATAAAATGAGCAGAATAGGATTACAGATGTACACTCTTCGTAACTTCACGAAGACACCGGATGATTTTAAGGCTACACTCAAAAAGATCGCGGATATTGGTATTGAAAACGTACAGATAACCCCTCCCGGATTTTTCAGCGTTGAAGAGACCGCACAGCTTCTGAAGGACAACGGACTTCATGCCGACTCGGTATTCCGTCCGACCACAAAAGTAGTCGAGACTATAGAGGGCGCAAAGCGCGATGCTGACATTCTCGGCGTTGATGTACTTCGTACCGACTCAATTCCGAACGAGCTTCGTGACTCAGCAGATGGTTATCGCCGCTACGCTGAGATCATGAACGCAGAAGGCAAGGCATGCAAGGCGGCAGGTCTTCGCTACATCTACCACTTCCACGCATTTGAGTGGATCAACTTCGATGGTATCCGCGGAATCGATATTCTCCGCAACGAGACCGATCCCGATGCAGTTATGTTCCAGCCTGACGTTTTCTGGCTGACAAATGCCGGAACAGAGGCTTCTGTATCGCTCAAGCTCTTCGCAGGACGCGCATTCTATATGCACGTTAAGGATTACGCTATCCGCAAGCTCAAGGGCAAGATCGAGGATGTTCCCTTCCACTTCGCATCAGTCGGAACAGGAAATCTCAACTGGGACGGCATCATCAAGACCGCGGACGAGATCGGCATTGAAAGATTTGTCATCGAACAGGATGAGTGTGAGGGCGATCCCTTTGAAGCAGTTAAGCTGTCGTTTGAAAACCTCAACAAAATGGGCATTAAATAATTTAAAAAATCAAAAAAGGTTCAGGAGCATAGTCCTGAACCTTTTGTATATATAATTCGAGGCAAAATAAAATCTCCCGCCGGAATAGACCGGCGGAAAATCCAATATGAAAAAGTTTGGTTTGCTTTTTAGATTACTTGCGCTTCTTAGAAACGACAACACCTGCAGCAGCAACAGCAGCGAGAGCGGTCAGAGTGATCGGGTCAGCAGTCTGAGTTGCAGAATTTACAGCCTTCTTAGCGGTAACGGTCTTGTCAGAAAGGTGAATGACATCATACTTGCCAAGCTCGTTCTCAGTAGCATTGGTGGACTGAGGAGCGCGAACGAGGACACGACCTGAGGAAGTCATGTTGTCGAGAATGATGTTGACACCGATGTCAGAACCAGCCTTAACATCGTCAGGAAGCTCAGCTCTGTGTTCGATTATGTAACCCTTGTCGGTGATAGTGGTCTTGAACTCAGCGTATGTAACAGCTGCGGCAGACTTGTTCATAAACTCACCCTCATACCAGCAAGTCCACTTGGAAAGGTTTGCACCATCGTTTGCGAAGTCGTAGCAGATCTCAACGCCATCGCAATCCCAGTAGCTGCCGGTCTGCTTGGACTTATCATTTTCCATAAGCTCGGAGTCGGTAACATCGATGAGGAAGTAAATGTAATTATCATCATAGAGATAGTAAGCGGTACCCTTAGCGGATTCGGGCTTACCGGACTCACGGATGATGTCAACCTCTACCTTAAGACCCTGAGCGTAAACATCGTCCATCTTACCATCGAAAACGATCTTATCAGCGGTCTTCGGAACATCGCCCCAGCTTGCGTTACCTGCGATAGCAGAAGCGTTGGTTGCGAGTGCGCCGGCTGCGAGGAGAGCGGCGACTGAAAGGGATAAATACTTTTTCATTGTGAAGCCTCCACAAATTATAATGATAAATTTGACATTAAAGTCACTCGGCAGGTCGAAATGCCTATTGCATCCTCATGCCTATAAATATTATAACTCCACATTGTGAACTGAACGACGTAATATTATTAATTTATTGTAAATGTTTCGGGGGGGGGTAAAAATATGTGAACAAAATGGCAATAAAGTGTCTTTATGCTTAAAATCAAAAAATCTCAAAAAAAATAAATATTTTTTTGAAAACCCCTTGACAAATCCAAAAAAATGTGATATAATATATATGTTGATGTGAGACATACAACAATGGCCTGTTGGTCAAGCGGCTAAGACGTCGCCCTCTCAAGGCGAAAACATGGGTTCGATTCCCGTACGGGTCACCAAAAAAGAGAACGGATATTCCGTTCTCTTTTTACTTTATTTCGAAATATCGTATAGTGAATTTGCTTTTTCATATTGCTATCAACTTTTATAGCTATATGTGATAATATCGATCAGCAAATAAGAAATATTATCGGAATTGAATCTGCGGGTCTTTAATTCGCCAAAGCATTGATCTTGCATAACAGGTTTTGAAGAAATTTCTATGTTTTTTGACTTTAGTGTTCGTTCGAAATCTCAAAATAAATTTTTTCGAGATTTTTTCAACTTTTTTTCGAAAACCCCTTGACAAATGAATGAAAATGTGATATAATATATATCGTTCTGAGGAACACAACAGAATAGATTGGGGATTTGTGTAATGGCAGCACAGCAGACTCTGACTCTGTATGTGGGAGTTCGAATCTCTCATCCCCAGCCAAAGCGAAAGAGTCGGAAATCTGATTATAATTGGATTTCCGACTTTTTGTATTCCATAATCATATTCGTTTTCCAAGCTTTGATGGAAAATTCATAGAACTTTTTGTTATCGAAATGTGCTTATAATCATGCAACAAAAAAACAGCTGTCGCTCTATATGATTGCGGTAGCTGCTTTTTATCGATCATCGATTTTGAACCGACTCGATTTCTAAAATGATCACATTCGCTCATCGCTTGACGAATTTCTTATATCAAGCGGCTTTTTGTTATAAGTCTCCTTTATATGACGGTAAAAGAGCGACTGAGAGCGATAACCGACTCTTTCGGCTATTTCCGTGACAGACAGCTCGGTGCTTATCAGCAGCTCATACGCCCACTGCATCCTGCATTCGCGGTGATACGCCTTCGGAGAAAGTGAGGTGTATTTCCTGAACAGGTGACTGAAATGATCGGGCGAAAGATATACCTGCTTTGATACCTCCGAAAGCCTGAACGGCTCACCGCATCGATCATGTATATATCGCATACCGACTCTGACCGCTTCGGGAAGGCGCGGCAACGGCTCGGTAGCGGGTGTGCGACCGAGGATACGGCAAATAAGCCCCTCTGCCGCGACTCGGAGCCTCACAGCCGACAGCTTGTCATTATTCCGAATCGAAGCCGAAGCCATTTTTACATTCTCAAAATCGGCGCGTATCGCCTTCGATTCTTCCTCGCTGTAATGCTGAACGAGCGGCAAGGAAACCGATTCGAGGAGTCCTCGCATATCCGACGGAAAAGCATCCGATCGAAAATTCAGCTTATATAAAATAGCGGTATCTCTTTGAAAATCTATTCGATGTGAATCGCCTACCGAGAGCAAAAAAAGATCACCGCGCTCCATTCTTTTGCAGACACCGTTGACAGTGTTTTCCGCTTTGCCGTTTATGACAAATTCAATTTCATAGTATTCATGACAGTGAAGCGGCACACTTTTGCATTCACCGCAGCTTTTTTTGTAAATTGAAAAGTCGATCGCAATTTCCGGAGATTTATACCAACGCTCAAGCTCCATCCTCCAATATTCCTTACCTTTCAATAAAATTTTGCAGTCATTTAATATTATAGCACATAAGGCTCGAATTGTCAATCAAACAGCTGAAAAGTGTAGTTTTTTCGCTTTTTTAAGCATTGACACATCTTGATATAGGTGATATAATTAATAAAACGCAAAAAGCCACAGCTTTTCGCGTCAAGCTTTCATTATCGGTTTTATAATTATTTAAAGGAGTGACTGTAATGAATATAAATCTTCCGGTATTCGAATCCGACTCGAAGGAGCTGAATCTCGCGTGGAGACTCGCGATCGGCGACCTTCTCGGAAATATCAAGCCCTACCGTGCCG
>CAZRVL010000055.1:0-14759 GCA_964603455.1 uncultured Lachnospiraceae bacterium | reverse complement strand
TTCGGTCTTGCCAAGCATCGTGGGTTTGACCATCATTGAAACAATCACTCCATTCAACAAAATTGACATCCGGGTTATTTCTTCCACACCGCAAAATAAAAACGTCGGATATATTATAATAAAGACAGCGGTTAAATAACTTATAAATATGCATACTCTTAGCGATTATAATGCAGTATATAATTATACCACATTTATTAAGTTTTGTCAAGAGTTTTTCGAAATATTTTTTTGACGATTGTATTAATTTTTTGATTTTCGAGTGACAAAAATTCTACAAAAAGCCGCATATCGCTTTTATGACGCTCCCGTCAATGTCTTAAGTAAAGAACTTATCCTGCCGTTCTTCGAATAACTTTTTGTATATTTCCACCAACCTCGTGAAAGCCGTGGAAAGTAAATTTTTTTGTTTTTTTTCGAAAACCTCTTGATTTTTTCAAGAAATTGTGGTATCATATATAGAGAGATATTATCTATCCGATCGGAGATATTTCCGGTGCTCTAATTTTAAGGAGGTGAAAACTTTGCCGAACATCAAATCCGCTAAGAAGCGCGTACTCGTCAGCGAGACTAAGACTCTCCAGAACAAGATGCTCAAGTCAGCTCTCAAGACTTCCATGAAGAAGTACGAGCAGGCTCTCGCAGCAGGCGATAAGGCTGCCGCTGAGGAAACCTATAAGGCTGCTGTCAAAAAGATCGACCAAGCTGTCGCTAAGGGTCTTCTCCACAAGAACAATGCAGCAAGAAAGAAGAGCAACTACACCGTTAAGCTCAACAAGCTCGGTGCGTAATCTTCCGCATATGTAATTGGTGATGACTTCGTTCATCACCTTTTTACTTTAACTGCCGCGGAAAGTCGTCCGCAGCTGTCATATACCAGACTTACAAGCTCGTTTTTTCCTAATGCGCAAAATGCCCTGTAGCCGCACAGCTCAGTTCCGCATTCGAGCTCCTGACCGCCGGTAAGCGCGAACGCAAGCTTTCGGGCAGCTGTTTCAATGTCATTTGACATATCTCTTTTTCCGGAATGCAGAAAGAAAAATTCGTCAAAGCTGCCATCGCTTTTTGAAAAGCTTATGAACAGATTCGAGGCACTCATACTTATGTCATTATCCGAAAAGACTATATCGGGAAGACCGTGGACATCGCCCACAAGTATTAAAGCATCCGCCATCGCCGTATGTCTCAAATATCTCATCGGTACATCGTTTTTTTTGACATCGGCATCATCTTCGCATATTCCAAGCAATATGCAAAGTCTGTCGATACTCCCATCTGTCTCGGCGATAAAAAGCAGTTCATCGGCTATAAGCCCGGCATCGTTATCCCGAACACCATATCTCAACTCTCCGGCATAGTTCAAAAGCGCAGACTTTATCCTATCATCAAGTTCAAGCCTTAAGCAAGCATTTTCAAATAACAAGACAGCCTTGACCATATCCTCATTTCGTTCTGCCGAACTATAACTCCTGAGCGCATCGGCGCATTCATAAAGTGCCTCGATCGATCTTGAATGCTCTGCGTTATCGATCATCTCATTCGCTTCTCTAAAGGTATCAAGTTTTGATATGATCAGCGCAAAAGCAAGAAAAGCTGCAATGATATAAGCTGTGTGCGGATCCTTCAAAGCTTTTGCCGAATTTCTGAATTTTACCATTAATAATACCACCTAACTGCGGATCGCATGACCGCAAAGCTCCGCTTTTCATATTTCATATCTTATCATTTCCCCGAAAAGCAAAAAAATCCCCAATTATTTGAATAAGGAAATTATTTTCTATGAAGATCAATATAGTCCTTGTTGAACCTGAAATTCCACAGAACACGGGAAATATCGCACGCACCTGTGCGGCTACCGGTGCTTCTCTGCACCTTGTAAAACCGCTCGGATTCGAAATAGATGACCGAAAACTAAAGCGTGCGGGTCTCGATTACTGGGACAAGCTCGATATAACCTATTATGAAGGCTTAGACGACTTTTTTGATAAAAATCCGAATGCCGATTTTTACTGCTTTACCACAAAGGCAAAGCATTGCTATACCGATATAAAATATCCGGAAAATGTGTATTTGATGTTCGGAAAAGAGACCAAAGGGCTTCCGGAGGAACTGCTTTACTCAAATTCCGAACGCTGTGTCCGCATCCCAATGCGCGATACTCTTCGCTCGTTGAACCTCTCAAACTCAGCCGCTATAGCGGTATATGAAGTCCTGCGTCAGAATGCTTTTGATGGGCTTCGCGAGGATGGTCAGCTGACCAAATACACCTGGTAGAAAGGAACAGCTCATGAAAAACGCAGAATTGTACTTTTACAACAGCGCGGATCTGCTCGAATGCCCGATATGGGATAAAAAGCGCAATTTGATCTGGATGATTGAAATACGAAAAAACAGGATATTCGCGCTTTCGCCCGAGGATCATTCCTGCAAGACCTACACAATGCCGAGCCTTGTCGGTTGGATAGCACTTCTCGATAGTGGAAAGCTGTACGCAGCACTCAAGGACGGAATATATATATTCGACCCGGAAGATCAAAGCCTTGAA
Organism: uncultured Lachnospiraceae bacterium; assembly: GCA_964603455.1. Taxonomy (GTDB): domain Bacteria; phylum Bacillota; class Clostridia; order Oscillospirales; family CAG-272; genus Flemingiibacterium. The sequence continues at coordinate 12,214 of CAZRVL010000055.1, read as the reverse complement.
TTTATCGGACATCCCGAACCCGATATGCGTTTCAGATATAACGATGGTTATATAGACCCGGAAGGACGCATACTCATCGGCACCAAGGGAGATAAAGATAAAATGGAAGGTCTGGGCGGCTTGTATCAATGCCGAAACGGCGAATGGAGAAAGCTTATAAGCGGCACTACCACAGCCAACGGAATGGGATTTTCTCCGGACCTTAAAACCTTTTATTTTATCGACACTCCGTCAAAAAATATATACTCATATGATTACGATCACTCCAACGGAGATGTGTGTAACGAAAGAATATTTGCGACACTTACCGATGGCGGAATGCCTGACGGAATGTGCGTTCTTCCGGACGGAAGAATATGTGCCGCAGAATATAACGGCGGAAAGGTCGCGATCTTCACGCCTGATGGAAATTTGAGTGACTTCATAGAGCTTCCGGTCACAAACGTGACATCCTGCTGTGCTGCTAAAAACAAATTATTCATAACCACGGCAAAGCATCCCGATAAAATCGAGCCTATGGCAGGCGGACTTTTCGTTGCGGAATTCCCGAAGCTAAATGAAAAAGCGATAATATACATCCACGGAAAAGGCGGAAGCATATCCGAAGCCGAGCATTATATCCCACTTTTTAAAGATTGTGATGTTATAGGCTTTGATTACACCTCTCAAACACCGTGGGAAGCCAAAAACGAATTTGTGAGTTTTTTTGATAATTTATCGGAAAAATATGATTCGCTGAATATCATAGCCAACAGCATAGGCGCATTCTTCGCATTTTCTGCCCTCTCAAGCCAACATATCGACAATGCGGTGATGATTTCTCCGATAGTGGATATGGAAGCTCTGATATATAAAATGATGACATGTGCAAACGTGACGGAGGATGAGCTTCGCGAAAAGAAAGAGATACCTACCGAATTTGGCGAAACCCTCTCGTATGAATATCTGACCTACGTGCGTAAGCATCCGATAAGTTGGAATATTCCGACACAGATATTTTACGGCGATAAAGATCACATGACAGATATTGAAGCAATTACCGATTTCGCAAAAAAGACTAATGCAAAGCTTTTTATAATGAAAAACGGTGAACATTGGTTTCACACAGATGAACAAATGAATTTTATAGACAGCCATATAGAGCTGTAAAAAAATCCGACAGAATTGATCTCTGTCGGATTTTTTAGTCAGTATCAGATATATCCCTTGCGATCTCGCTCAATTTTGTTTTATTTGCTGATTTTCTCGACTGCCACATTGCGATAAGGTCTGCGGACTTGTTTTTTATAAGCTTACAAATTATCAAGTCCACATTTTTATATGTCTGCAGTCATATGAAAAATCAGTCGAGCTGTCATGATGTATCATAATAAATTATATAACAGTTATGATCTCATAAACTATGCCAGTCATTTTAATGCTTAAGTTCCTTGAATATCTTTTCCCATCTTTCGGGATGGCTCTCATGCTCCCTAACCGGCTCGAAACCGAGTGACAGATACAGCGAGATCTCTGGAAGACGAAAATCATCTGTAGACAGTACTGTTGATCTGTAGCCTCGCGCCGCCAAAGAATGCAGTGCCGCGATCAAAACAAGCCTTCCGCCACCCATACCACGTGCAGATGGTCTGGTTGCTACCATTCTAAACCAACCTTCATCGGGGTATGTATCCTTTTCTACAGCAGTAGCAGTTGAAATATCAATGCCGTCTTTTGATACATAGAACACATATTCAGGTCTGTAGTCTCCTCCGTTTCTTATCGACTTATCGAAAGAAAAATGACTTCCGAACGATTCTTCGATAATCGACTCCCATACCGCTTCATTTCCTTCAATATGCGTATGTAGAGCAAAATTTTCGGGTAATGCCAACGGCGGAAGATCGTCCATATTCGGTCGGCGCATTATTATCTGCGGAAGATTCATTTTGTATAGTCAGTCCTTTCTGTTCTGTCGGCAGACAAAACTTCAAGCCCTTCGGGAATATCTCCTGGATACGGAACATCCATAAGTATTCCGCCCTCAAGCGCACTTTGATGCACTGTAAGTCCTGGAATATTGTATTTCGCAGCCTGCCATGCGTTTGTCGGCGACAGCTTTCCCGTCCAATACGCCGAGCAAAAATCATCCACCATAAATTTATGAGTTCCGGCATGATTTGTCGGAAGCGGAGCAAGCTCATTCGGAAGTCTGTCTATTATCTGTATAGGTGCTTCACCGCCGGACCATTCGCCGCGCGCCGCACGCTCTGTAAAGTTTTCATCACCTCTGTGCTTTGTAAGCTCAGTCGGATTTATTATATCGCTGACATCCGTATAGAATACCTCTTTATCCGGCATAGTTATATAGCTGTGCTGAAAGAGCGAACATTCATACGATTCATTCGTTGCATTGAAGCAGTATATATATGTAGGAGGAGTGTTCCAAGCCACTCTACGGTTCTCGCTTATCCTTGCAACAGCACCATTTGCAAGCTGAAGCAGCATATATGAATTTGAAAACGGATTATCCCACCAATTCTTCCCTTTTCCGAATATATCAGGATCGAATTTGTCAACATACCCGAATGCAGACACCTTTTTGGCATATGTATTTCCGGCAGAAATCACCATCGAGGTCGAATAAGTCGGGGAAAAGAACGGCGGAAGTCCTGCCATCATGCGCCACTTGTCCTCTTCTGTATACTTGAAAACATCATAGAGATGCTTCATGTCGTGATTGTACTGTGCTTCTGCATACACCATCTCGCCCATCTCACCGGATGCGTACTTCTTTCGGCAGAATATAGCCGCAGGACGATATATTCCGGTCTCCCCCATTGAATATGTAAGTCCTGTCTCCTTTACGAGACGTATTATTTCAAAAATATCCTTTGAGTCAAATGCCATAGGAACTGCGCTGTAGACATTTTTTCCTGCTTTAAGTGCTTCGATAGCCATCCAACCGTGAGTATCGCGCTGAGAAAATATAGCTATAGTGTTCAGTTCATCTGAATTCACCATATCTTCAAAGGTATCATATATTCTATCGGCTTTGAATCTCTCAAAATAGTCCTTCGCACGCTCCGGGAATTTATCGCATACAGCGATAAATTCAACTGCCGGATGAGCTTTAAACAGTGGAACGAAGCCATTGCAAAATTGTCCACAGCCAACGAATCCGACCCTGATCTTGTCTTTCATTTTGATCTACCACCCTTAATGATAATTTGTACACGAGACAACACAATAAATGTGTACTTTCTCATATTCACAATTAAAGTATACCATTTATTCGGATGTTTTTCAATGTATGTTGTTAATTAATGGACACCTATTGCTTTGAAGCCACAAAAAGAAAGGCTCACATATGCCAAAAGCAGATGTAAGCCTTAAATAATCAAAAAATTGATCTGCAAAATTTTCATAAATTCAGAATCCTTGCAAACAACTGAATAGTGTTGCACATAAATTAGAGTTTTTGAAAGCAGAAAATTCTGATTTGATCTGAATCTAAAAAGTACCTTGGAAAAAATAAGACCCAAAGATCTTCTGTCTTTGGGTCTCTGGCAGGGGCACAAAGGCTCGAACTCTGGACACGCGGTTTTGGAGACCGCTGCTCTACCAACTGAGCTATACCCCTACAACGTTTAATATTATACCACATTTTTCATCGGTTGTCAAGAGGTTTTCGAAAAAAAAATCGAACTTTTTTCAAAAAAATTCGAAAAAGCCCTTGACAAATCGGCTCAAATGTGGTATACTTGTAAAGTAATTTCCTGTACAGCTAAAGGAGCGTTGGATATGCCGCGAGAAAAAGACCTTGAAGTCGGAATATTATTGGACTTTTACGGTGAGCTGCTCAGTCCGGAAAAAAGTGATGTGATCAAGCTCTATTTTGATGAGGATCTTTCATTGTCGGAGATAGCCGAAAATACCGGAATCACTCGTCAAGGTGTACGCGACCGCATTGAAAAGGCAAAGCTGCAATTATACACCTATGAAGAAAAGCTGGGACTTGCAGCAAAATTCCGCGAAATAGATTCTAAGCTCGCAGATGCTGCAGCACGGCTCAAGCTTCTTGCAGCGGATTCGGACGAAAAACATAAAAACGAGCTTTTGGCAATAATGGAAGAAATAAAAACTATCACAATTTAAGGAGGGCGCGATGTTTCAAAGCTTAGTCGATAAGATGACCGAAGCATTCAAGAAGATAAAAGGCAAGGGCAAACTCACCGAGGCAGATGTCAAGGCGGGAATGCGCGAAATAAAATTAGCTTTGCTTGAAGCTGATGTAAACTACAAGGTCGTCAAGGATTTTATCAAAACAGTTACCGAACGCGCCGTTGGCAGCGAGGTTCTCGAAAGTCTCATGCCCGCTCAGCAGATTGTCAAGATAGTCAATGAAGAGCTGTGTACGCTCATGGGAGGCACTCAGGCGAAATTAAATATTTCTCCGAAGCCGCCTACAATAGTCATGATGGTCGGTCTCCAGGGCGCAGGTAAGACAACTCACGCAGCAAAGCTCGCAGGAATGTATAAAAAGCAGGGCAAGCGTCCGCTTCTTGTAGCCTGCGATATATACAGACCGGCAGCGATAAAACAGCTTGAGGTAGTCGGTTCGCAGCTCGATATTCCGGTATTTCAAATGGGAGACAAGGTAAATCCGGTCGAAATAGCGAAGGCAGGCATTGAGCACGCGAAAAAGCACGGTCACGATATGGTATTTATAGATACCGCCGGTCGTCTTCACATAGATGAAGTCCTGATGGATGAGCTGAAAAACATAAAGGCTGAGGTCGAACCTACCGAGATACTTCTCGTAGTCGATGCAATGACAGGTCAGGATGCGGTAAACGTAGCCGAATCGTTCAATAATCTTCTCGATATAACCGGTGTCATACTCACAAAGCTTGACGGAGATACAAGAGGTGGTGCAGCTCTCAGCGTCCGCCATGTCACAGGAAAACCGATAAAGTTCGTTGGAACAGGTGAAAAGCTCGATATGATCGAACCGTTCTATCCTGACAGAATGGCATCGAGAATACTCGGAATGGGCGATGTACTGTCACTGATCGAAAAAGCGCAGCAGAGCTTCGATGACAAGCAGGCAGCTGAGCTTGAGCGAAAAATGCGCGAACAGACCTTCACTTTGACCGATTTTTTGGAACAGTTCAAACAGGTTCGCGGAATGGGCTCACTCGATCAGCTCATGGGAATGATCCCGGGTGTCAATACCGCAGCTTTAAAGGATGTCAAGGTCGATGAAAAGCAGCTCGACCGCATTGAGGCAATAATATTGTCGATGACTCCTGAGGAGCGTGAAAAACCCGATCTCATAAATGCTTCACGCAAACGCCGTATAGCAGACGGAAGCGGAATGAAGGTCGAAGATGTCAACAGACTTTTGAAGCAGTACGATCAGATGAAACAGATGATGAAGAAATTTTCATCGCTCACCGGCAGCAAACGCTTCGGCAAAAAGGGCGGAAAGCTCAGACTTCCGTTTTAAATAAATTCAAATCAGGAAAATCCCGTTATAAACGGTTTTCAATATATTTTCATTATTAAACACATTTTTCGGAGGAAATTAAAAATGGCAGTTAAACTTAGACTTACCAGAGTTGGTGCAAAGAAGAATCCTTGCTATCGTGTAGTAGCAGCTGATTCCCGTTATCCGCGTGACGGACGTTTCATTGAGGTTATCGGTACTTACAATCCCATGACCGATCCCGCTGAAGTCAAGATCGATGCTGAAAAGGCTAAGAAGTGGATCTCCAACGGCGCACAGCCGACTGATACCGTAAGAGCTCTTCTTAAGAAGACCGGTGCTATCGACTGATAGCGGAGGTTTGCAATGATTGACTTGAAGCGGGTTTTAACCGATATAGCGAAGGTCATTGTCGATTCTCCCGATGAGGTTTCCGTCACCGGCAAAAGCCGCGGCAACAGCGTTACGCTAGAGCTCCATGTCGCAGAAGACGATATGGGAAAGGTCATCGGTCGCCACGGCAAGATCGCACGGTCGATCCGTCTCGTTATGAAAGCCGCCGCAAGCAAGGTAGGCAAGACAGTCAACGTTGAAATCAAATGACCGTAAGGATTCAATATCGATTCCTTCAAATTCTGCAAAAAAGGTTCGGAGCTTTCGTTCCGAACCTTTTTTTGATTTTATTTAACGGATTTGTTGATCGCTTCCCAAATACCGTTTATATAGGTCGCACCAAGCGCACGGTCATAAAGTCCATAGCCGGGTCTTCCGCTCTCTCCCCAGATCATACGTCCGTGGTCAGGGCGGATATATCCGTCAAAATCAACATCCCATGCCGCTCTCAGAATGTCATACATATCGAGCGAACCGTTCGGACTGTAATGTCCCGTCTCATTGAAATCGCGGTTTCCGGTTATCTTTATGTTGCGTGCATGCAAGAAATGTATTCTCTTCATAGCACCGAAGTGGCGGATCATATCTACCACATCGTTCTTCGGGTCTACTCCGAGCGAGCCTGTGCAAAGCGTCAAGCCATTGCATTCGCTGTCAACCAGCTTTACAAAGCGTTCAAGATTCTTTGCATTTGTGATGACTCGCGGCAGACCGAATATTCCCCACGGCGGATCGTCCGGGTGGATAGCCATCTTTATGCCGTTTTCCTCACATACAGGGATGATACCATGCAGAAAATAACTCATGTTTTCCCACAGCTTCTCCTCATCGACCGACTTGTACTCTGCAAGCAGCGCACGAAGACCGTCCTGCGTATAGCTTTCATCCCATCCGGGAAGCGACAGCTTCTTTGTATTCGGATCCATCGCCAGTACCTCGGCATCGCGATATATGAGCGAGGTCGAACCGTCCGGATTCTTGTGAGCAAGATCGGAACGCAGCCAGTCGAATACCGGCATAAAGTTATAGCATATAACTTTAACTCCGGCATCTGCCAGTTTCTTTATATTGCGTCTGTAGACCTCTATATATTCATCGCGTGACGGCTTACCGAGCTTAATATCCTCATGCACCGGAACACTCTCGACTACTTCGAAAGCGAGGTTATGAGAATTTGCCGCAGCCTTAACCTTAGCAATGCTCTCGCTGCTCCACTCTTTTCCGGGCGGAACATCGTAGACCGCTGAAACAACGCCCGACATGCCGGGTATCTGCGAAATATATTCGAGACTTACCGGATCGTTTTCGCCGTACCAGCGGAAGGTCATTTTCATTTCCTTCATTTAAGTTTTCCTCCTTCTTCTAAGACATGCTGTGATTTGACACGTCTACATTATAATAATATGATACACTATTTTTGTGATTTTGTCAAGAGAAAATTCGAACAAAGTATGGGCTGAGTTTTAGAAAACAGACTTCTTTACAGGTATCTCAAAGAAAAAGCGGAAATCGAACGATCTCCGCTTTTTATATTTTATCTTGTTCTCAGCCAACAGCCGTATTTCTTATCCCAAAGCTTGCCCGCCGAAGAATAATCTATAACGGTAAATTCACTTCCGTTCACCTGAGGCACCTTATACTCAACGATCGTATCGAAATCGGCAGTCTTCGATACCTTGACATCGACAACTCCATCAGCGTCATACTTGATGTTTACAGGCTCATCGACATTCTCACCGAGACGCTCATCACGTGCCAAAACGATAGGACCGCGGCGCATAGCTATATGGAACTTTGCATCCAGCGATTCATTGAATACGTTCGGGATCATAATATCAAGTGCCCATGCCTGCTTGTTCATGAGAACATCATGCTCACAACGAGGTGCGTGAATAACCTTTGTACGCATATCAAGTTCGAGAACGATCTTGTCGCCTGTCTTCCAAACACGCTTTACATCGGTATATCCAACATTGACAAGCTCCTTTTCACCGCATACGGTGAGCTCTGCAGAAGCACTCCATTCTGGTATTCTGAGCGAAATGGCAAACTCCTCTTCATGCTCGGTCTCAACGGTTATCTCTACTCTGCCATCTGCCGGATATTCGGTATTGACATTCAATGTGATTGCAGCTCCGCTCGGAGTCTTTGTCTTGATAGTTCCGGGAATATAAAGGTTAAGTGCAATGCCTTTTTCGGACAGCATGGAAGCGACCTTGGAAATAAGTCCGTTTCCTGCCGAGCCTATGCAGGCACAGCAGCCATAATAATGATCATCTGGCATCATCTGCATTCCGCCGATAGCGCGACCGCGGTTTCCGATAGTCAGCGCAGAATAGCTGTCAAATGGCATCGGTTCGAGGAACGCATTGGGATTGCGCCCCTTGATGAACTCAGTGTCAAGCATTTTTTCGGTATTTACCGAACCGAAATATGCGTTGTAGAGTGCCTGTTCGAACTTATCTGCGAATACCGGATCACCGGTGATCGACAGAAGCTGCCAGCAGAACTTCATCCAAGTTACGGTGACACAAGTCTCCTGCATGACACCTGAATAGCCTGTATCGGTCTGACGTGCCGCAGAATGGTCGAACAGCTCATGAGTACAGCCGGCACTTCCGATTATCGTAATATCTGTATCGAGAACGCGGCGTGCAAAATTGATAACTGCCTGCTTATACTTATCTATACCTGTAGCACGATAGTATTCGAGGAGGCCTTCAAAATTCGACATCATCTCGTATGCCTTGGTCACAGGGTACTGATACGGATCGGTAGTGTCCTGATATGCCAATTCGAAAATATTGCATACCGAGGTTCCGCCTTCGCCAACTATATATGTAGCAAAATCGAGATATTTTTTATCTCCGGTAATGTCATACAGGCGAACTATAGGTTCAAGTATCGAAGAAGAGTTAAGACCTCTCCAGCACTGAGAAGCGTAGGTTATTCTCTTCTTACCGTCACCGTTGCCGAGCTTCGAGATAAGATAATCAGCCTGACGCTTCATCGAAGCCTTCATGCGTTCTATAAGCTCTGCATCCGTGCATACCTCGGCAAAATATTGCATACCGAGCATAACATATTTTCTGCACCAGAGATCCCAGCCGTTAAATTCGTTATCAACATCATAAGAAGAAATGCGTCCGAGTTCATCCTCTGCCGTCAGCATATCCTCTACAGTATCCTTAAGTGCCTTGTATAGCTCGGGATTCTTCGTATAAGCATATGTAAATGCCGCGCCACGCATCATCTTGCCCCAATACTCACCGCGCCAGCCGCGATTCTGGCTGTCGGTATGATCCTTGAACTGACGAACGAAGCGAGTCCATGTTTCAGGATCGAGAAGCTGGAAATCCTCGATATATTTGATAGTCTTATCGACTATTCCCGAAAATTTGCATTCGGAATCCATATCTGTAAATAGGTTATCTGTCTCGATACGCTTGTAATTGACCGTATCCTGCGGATAAAGATTTTGAATTGCTTTGCTCATTGTAAAATTCCTTTCAGATAAACAAATGATCTGCTTGATAGCAACCGTTTTCACAGCGAAAAGCATCGCTGCAATGTCAAGCACATCCGATATACTTTATTATACCATCAAGCGCAAAAATTGTCAAGTCATTTTCCGCAAATAATGCGCAAGTTTTTGAGATATTTATAATTTTATATGTAATATGCCTAATTTTATCAAAGGTTTGACGTTCATATAAATTTAAAAATATATTAATCAAATAGTGTTGAGATTTGTTTTTTTTTTGCTAAAATTATATGTATAAGAAGTGAACTTTTGTAGCATTTTTTCACTATAATCGGAGGTAATCATGAAAAGAAAAATCGCGCTTCTCATCGCCCTAATGTCTCTCATGAATTTTGCAGCATGCGGAGATTCTGGCGAAACCAACGACACCACTTCTGCATCTACCGACACGACTTCTGCCCCCGAGCCCGAACTTACCGATGGACTCGGCGATATTGACCTTGAAGAATTCACACTCAATGTTCTTCACCACAACACCGAATGGCTCAGCTGGGCTAAAACTCAGATGATACCTTATGAAGAGAACACAGGTGAACTCATCAACGATGAGATCTATAAGCGAAACTCATATATTGAGGAACGCTTCAACTGTCATTTGAATCTCGAAGAGGTAAAGAGCGTTGGCGATGTTTTCCGTTCACTCGTTATGGCGGGAGATTCGGAATATGACATAATGTTCCAATATGGTCTGAACGTCCTTGGAAATATAGACTATCTCGCAAACTTTGCAAATATCCCGCATCTGAGCCTTGACGAGGAATGGTGGAATCCGGCAGCTACCGAAGTATTCAAGGTCGGTGACAAGCAGCTCGCCGTTGCAGGTAACTGGACGCTTTCATACCTTTCGGGTGCATCCAACTTCTGCTTCAACACCGAAATGTGGGAAAATTTCAACACCGGCTACAGCCTTTATTCCCTCGTTGACGAAGGGAAATGGACTACAGATACATTTTACTCTGCCGCAAAGCTTGCACAACAAGACTTAAACGGTGACGGAAATATTCTTCCCGCCGATGACATCACAGGTATGGCAGGCGCGGCAAAGGGCTACTGGAACTCGCTTATAATCGGCGCAGGCTTCAGATATGTAGGATTTGATGATGATCACAATCCCTACTTTAACCTCAAGGGCAACGAGAAAATGATCAATTTCATTCAGAAGATCGTTGAGACCGAAAGTGCAAATGAATATATCTATCCGGTAACAAATGATATGCTGACGAGCAGCTATCTCGCAAATGCGGCTCCGGATTCAAGCTTTGTTGATGGGCATACTCTCTTCTGCCAGAACACAATTCTCGGCATTGAGAACGGACTTCGCGAGATGGAGACCGACTTCGGTATACTTCCGATACCGAAGTACGATGAAGCTCAGGAAAAATATATGTCATATGCAAATATCGGTGAGATCGCAACTCTTCCGAGAAGCTATGACACCTCCAGAAGCGAGAATATCGGCATAATCCTCGAAGCTATGAGCTTCTACTCTCAGCAGCACATCGTTCCCGCATATAAAGAGACTGTATTGCAAGTAAAGCTCACAAGAGATGAGGATTCGGCGAGAATGATTGACCATGTATTCGAAAGTATAGTCTTCGACTACGGAACAGTCGTCTGGGAATCCGATATTACCGGAGTTCTGATCAGCAAGTATATGATGCCGCGTTCTTCGACGCTTGTATCTACAATAGAATCGATCAGCAATACACTCGATAATAAAATAGAAAGTCTGCTTAAATCGGCAGTAGATGTGCCGTAACAGCCTGTATAAATTCAAAAAATTCTCCGTATGTATAAAAGTATACGGAGAATTTTTATTTATATTTCAAAGTCCGGAATTACAGCGCCGACAACACATCTGACAATGTTCAATGCTTCGTCCCTTGCACGTTCAATACCTATAGGTGTGTCCATCCAGTTATCTCGTCTTGTATGGCTATCCTCTGCCGGACATGGGATCACCGATATATGCTTCGGGAACAAATAGCGTGCGACTGCCAAACTGCGCCGCATATGATATGCCGTTGTCACCAGAAGTATTCGACCGACTTTGTTGAGCTGAAAATTTCGTTGCAGTTCTATCATAGAAAAAAGTATATTTTCTATCGTATTCTGAGAGAAAGTTTCCAAAATAATATCTTTTTCAGGTATTCCATATCCAAATGCCGCTTTACACATCTGCTCGGCTTCGGTACAGCTCATATCGGAAAACTCATGCACAGCACCGCCACACAGCATTACCTTCCCTGCACGTCCCGACTTATAGAGCTCGACCGCCGCAGGAACTCTGTATTTTGCAGCCTTTGTGCTTCCTAATACGATAATACAATCGCCGCATTCACCGCTGTCTTCAATGCCATCAAACAACAATCTGTCTATCATTTCGACCGTCAAATCTTTTTCGGTTATCTCGGATACCAACATTTTCTTTCTCATATTATGCTATACAAATATCATCCGAACTAAATGCTCGGACGATATTTTACAATAGATATATTACTTTCTCTCTTTTTTAGCGATCTCAAGCATAGCCTTCGCAAGGAAATCGCCAAAGCTCATAGCACCATGATCAACACCGCTGCGATGACGTACAGAAACGGTCTCATCACGCATTTCCTTTTCGCCGATAACAAGCATATAAGGTATCTTTTCGAGCTGTGCCGATCTGATCTTGTAGCCGATCTTCTCGTTTCTCTCATCGAGAAATACGCGGATACCGGCAGCTTCGAGCTTATCCTTGATCTCCTCAGCGTATGCGTACTGCTCGTTTCCGATCGGAAGGACAGCGACCTGTGTGGGCGAGAGCC
>CAZRVL010000054.1:0-14798 GCA_964603455.1 uncultured Lachnospiraceae bacterium | reverse complement strand
GTGTATCTGTTGGAGTCGGGAACAGATAAAAAGGTTCAAAGATGTTGCGTCGTCTGTTGGGGCGGCGGTATTTTGCCACACAGAGAAAAATTGGATCGCCGAGCCGGGGGCGGTCGAGCATCAGGTCGAATTTTTTGCTCAATACGGTCTCGAACGCTGGCAGTTCCAATCTCTGCTCGACAACTGCAAGGTTGCCGATCCTATCGGAATGGACAACATAGAGAAGGGAATATACATAGATTCGGGACATACGATAACCGAAATGCAAAAGCTGCTCGGCGATGAATTTAAAGTCGATGGTTACAGCTTTGGTCCGATCCCTCCGACAAGCGGTGAGGTCACACTTTCGGGTGTTACAAAGGCAACCGGAATAGATATTCTCTGCGAATACTTGAATATTCCGCTGTCGGATACAGTTGCTGTAGGTGATGGAAGCAATGATATTGACATGATCAGGCACGCCGGTTTGGGTATCGCTATGGGAAATGCAGTCGATGTATTAAAGGAAGCGGCTGACTGTGTTACTGATAGGATAGAAAATGACGGATTGGCGAAGGCATTTGAAAAGTGGATATTATGAGCGAGACAAATGAGCCGCAGATGAAGATAATCGCGAGGATACACAGCGATTTTCCCGAAAAATTCGGCATTCCGCGTCAAGCCGGACTTGTCCCGGAATTAGTATCGAAGATCGTATTCGAGCCTGAGTTCCGCGATCCGAATGCGCTTCGCGGAATTGAAGAATGGTCGCATCTCTGGATAATCTGGCAGTTTTCAGAAAATATACGCAAGGATTGGTCGCCGACTGTTAGACCGCCGAGACTCGGTGGAAATGAACGTGTCGGAGTATTTGCGACTCGTTCGCCGTTTCGCCCGAATCCGATTGGGCTTTCAAGCGTGAAGCTCGAAAAAGTTGTCGATGCAGGTTCGCTTGGAACGGTTTTGTATGTTTCGGGCGCGGATATTATGGACGGAACGCCGATATATGACATAAAGCCGTATCTCGCATACACAGACTCACATCCCGATGCGAGCGGTTCTTTTGCGGCAGAGCATTTCGACCATTCACTCGATGTGGATTTTCCGAGTGGGCTGATAGAAAAAATTCCGAGAGACAAGCATTCGGCGGTGATCGGAATGCTGTCAAACGACCCTCGTCCGGCATTTCAGAACGATCCCGAGCGTGTGTATTCGCTGATGTTTGCAGAGGTCGAGATAAAATTCAAGGTCGATGGGAAGAAGCTTTCGGTAATAGATGTTTTTTGAGCGGTGGGCAGATATGTCTGCCGTTTTTCTTATCGCTTTGTTGTACAGCAACACCAACAATGTTTCTATTTTTTTTCTTTTTGGTGCAAAAGACAGATTCTGCCAAAAAGGTGTTGAAATTTGAAAATGGATGTGCTATAATAATATCAGGTAATTCGAAATGCGCATTGTAATTATCAAAAATTAAAAAATGAAAGGATCTTGAACAATGAAAAAGATCGCTTCAATCATATGCGCGGCTCTCATCGCAGCTGCCGCGATCATTCCCACATCTGCATCAGCAGACAAGTGGACATCAGGAAATGGATTTTTGGTAAATGACAAAAATTCACCTGTTACCGTGACCGAGACTGACAAAGGCATAAAGGTCGCTCATGGCGGTTATTATACCGATGGTCAGAACTGGGGCGGCATCGCGTACAACGAAAAGATCGACCTCGATGGTTTCTCTGTTGAAATCATTATCGACAAGCTTCCAGATACCGGAACAGATACATGGTTCAGTGTTGACTTCATGCAGAAGCCCGAACTTTTCAAGGTCGGAGATTTCGCAAGCAACAAGGGTATCGTAAATCTCATCCGTTGGCTCGCTGATGATAGTGTTCAGAATTTTGGACCTTCCGCATGGTCGGGAGCCGGCAATGATGCAAAGAATGATGCCTTCAACCTTGAAGAAGGCAAGACTCTTACCGTTTCGGTCGCAAAGAAGGCTGACGGAAAGTACTATCTCACATTTAACGGAGTTGAGTCGGCTACAGGCTACGATCTCAGCGGTATCGCCGATGACGGCAAGGCATATCTTGTTATCGGTGCATCAATGAAGGATTCGACTGCCGAAAACGGATTCGAATACACCATCACAAAGATGAACGGCAAAGCAGTTGTTGAAGCTAAGAAGACGGCTTCTGCTGCTCAGACCTCTGATTCTGGTGTCACACTTGCTGTTCTCTGCGTTGCTTCTCTCGCTGGTGCGGTTGTAATTTCCAAGAAGCTCAGAAGAGCATAAATTTAAAAATCAAACTTTTTCAAGCCTCTATAGAAAAGATCACGGATGTTGAGTCCGTGATCTTTTTTATCTTCTGCCTTTTTTTGTCTTCTTTTTTACCGAATATCCAAAGCTGCCGAGCTTTTTTCCGAGAGCGAAATACTGACCGTGTGCATAGGCTGCGAGGTCGGCTTTTTCGATTTTCAATGCTCCGCTTTCATTTACGATCTCCGGAGATACATCGACCGAAATAATATCGGCTAAGAACATATCGTGTGTTCCAAGCGGAATTATATCTGTCACCTTGCATTCGAGCGATATTGGAGATTCACCGATAGTCGGAGTGTCCTCAAGTTCGAGCGCAGGTTCGGCGGTCAATTTGCATTCCTTGAATTTATCTATATCGCGTCCCGATCTCACGCCGCAGAAATCCGCACTTCTGACCATAGCTGCGGTCGTAAGATTTATTACGAAGCTCCCGCGCTCCTTTATAATATTGTAGGAAAATCTTTCGGGTCTGACCGATATATATGTTTTCGGCGGATTGGTATTGATTATTCCCGTCCACGCAACAGTAAAAACATTCGGCTTTTCAAGGCTTCCGCAGCTGACCATTACCGCAGGAACAGGTGCTAAAAGCGTTCCACCCTTCCATTTTAGTTTCATTGTTGTCCTTCCTTTTCAACACCACAGAGGTGTCTTTTATTAAAAGACACCTCTGTGACGATATTTTTATTGATTTTGTATGGGCAGTTTATTTTGACTCGGACAGGCTCACTTTTTTTCGCCTCTGAGCTCGACTCTTCTGATCTTTCCGCTTATCGTCTTGGGAAGTTCATCGAGAAATTCAACTATTCTCGGATACTTGTACGGAGCGGTATGTGTCTTGACGTAGTTCTGGATCTCTTTCTTGAGTGCATCGTCACCGGTCTTGCCCTTGACGAGTACTATGGATGCCTTTACTACCTGACCGCGGATCTCATCGGGAGCAGCTGTGACAGCGCATTCAAGCACATACGGAAGCTCCATTATTACGCTTTCGATCTCGAACGGACCGATGCGGTATCCACTCGATTTGATGAGGTCATCTATACGTCCGACATACCAGAAGTATCCGTCTTCATCGACCCATGCGGTGTCGCCGGTGTGATACCAACCGTCATGCCATGCTTCTTTGGTCTTCTCTTCGTTTCTGTAATAGCCGAGGAAGAGACCGCAGGGGATATTCTTTTGAGTCGATATGCAGATCTCACCGGTCTCACCGACAGAGGCAACACTTCCATCGGGTCTGAGGACTGCGACATCGTAAAGCGGACTGGGCTTGCCCATAGAACCGGGCTTCGGAGTCATTCCGACGAAGTTTCCGAGGCTGAGAGTGGTCTCGGTCTGACCGAAGCCCTCCATAAGCTTAAGACCTGTAGCATTGTAGAACTGCTGGAATACCTCGGGGTTAAGGGCCTCACCTGCTGTGTTGGCATACTTAAGGCTCGAAAGATCGTATTTCGAGAGATCTTCCTTGATGAAGAAGCGGTACATAGTAGGCGGTGCGCAGAAGGTAGTGATATTATATTTTGCGAAGAGGGGAAGTATATCGTGTGCATCGAAGCGGTCGAAGTCGTATGTGAAAACAGCTGCTTCGCAGAGCCACTGACCATAGAGCTTGCCCCAGAGTGCCTTGCCCCAACCGGTGTCGGAGATGGTGAAGTGGATACCATCGGGATCGACGTTATGCCAATATTTTGCCGTAATGAAATGACCGAGTGCATATTTGTGGCTGTGCGACGCGATCTTGGGATAACCGGTAGTGCCCGAAGTGAAGAACATGAGCATTGGATCGTCTCCGCAGGCTGCATCTGCCGGTCTTGGGAAACTGTCAGAGCAGGTCATGATACCTTCATTGAAATCATGCCAGCCTTCGCGCTTTGTGTCGTTCTTTACCGAGACGAGTATCTTGGTCTCAAGCTCAGGGCATTTTTCAGCGGCGAGATCGATCTGATGTGCGACATCTCCATCGGCTGTAGCGACTACTGCCTTGACTCCGGCTGCGTTGAAGCGGTATTCGAAGTCGTGATCAACGAGCTGATTGGTTGCCGGGATGATGATAGCACCGATCTTGTGAAGTGCCACGATAGTGAACCAGAACTGATAGTGACGCTTGAGAACTACCATTACGCGGTCGCCCTTTTGGATGCCGAGCGATTTGAAATAGTTCGCAGTCATCGAGGAATAACGCGACATATCACCGAAGGTGAAGCGGTTCTCCACCTTGTCAGCCGAGAGATGGAGCATAGCCAGTTTATCGGGGCATTTCTGTGCGATTGCATCGACTACATCGTATGCGAAATTGAAGTGATTTTCACCCTTGAAGGAGATGCCAGAAAGTACTCCGCGTTCATCGAGAGTCGTATCAATGAAGTTTTCCCAAACTGCTCCGGTGCTGACATCCGAATATACCTTCGGGCGGCGTTCGATCGTGGGAGCATGATATTCATACGCCTTGCCCTGTGCATTGATGACGACTGCCAAAAATTCGCAGTCATCTTCCCATGCGACCATTCCGTGAGGTGTTCCGGAATTGTAGTAGATAGAATCGCCTTCGCCGATGATCTCGATGTGATCATCGATCTGAACCTTCAGCTTGCCCTTGAGGATATAGTCAAATTCCTGTCCTTCATGAGTTGAGAGCTTGATCGGATTTTCAGCACTTTCGGCATCGAATTTTGCAGTTACGACGAACGGCTCGGTCACTTTGTTTTTGAAAAGCGGAGCTAAGTTTTCGTAACGGAATCCCTGACGACGTACTATCGGCAGTCCTTCACCGTGCCTGGTTATCGAGAAGGAAGATAGTGTCGGGCTCGAACCCTTTAAAATATCTGTTACATCTACGCCAAATTTCTGCGCACATTTATAGATAAAGGTGAAGCTGAAGTCATTTTCACCGGACTCAAGAGCAATGTATTCATTCTCCGAAAGATCGGCAGCTTCAGCCATTTCTGCTGTGGAAAAGCACATGATTTCACGCAGAGCCTTTATGCGTTCTGCGACCTCGCGAATTTTGTTGTCCATTTTGAATTACCTCCGTTTTTTTTGTTAGTTAAGATTAAATATGAAAAAATCCGTCTCAAAGAAAAACTTTGAGACGGAAGAATTTCCGCGGTACCACTCAAATTACAGATATAATATCTGTCCCTCACAGGCTCAATCAAGCCTTTCGCCTTTACGCGGCGCATACGCGGTAGCCTACTGTTGTTTCAGCCCCGGGCTCGGAAGGGATGGGTCTTATGGAACGTATCTCATCGGCTCGCAGCATACACCGACTCTCTGTGGGGAACTATTCCGACCGTCTTCGTCATTGCCTTTGTGTGAGAAAATTATATCACAATTTGAGTTTCCTGTCAAGGGGTTTTTGATGAAGTTAATTATTTGTTTACAATCACTCGCTTATGACTGCGATTATGCCGGTGTTTCCGGGAAGCTCTACTTCGAAGCCGCCGTCACAAGCTTTGCATTCACCGCCAGAAACATTGATGTATCTTTCGAATTTTCCGCTTGAAAGCTCGATATTTGCGCTTCTTGCTTCGGGAGTGTGGTTCAATATAAGCAACAGTCTGCCGTTTCTGTCCGAGAACTTATGCTCGGTTATGCCGATGTACGGCGAAGAGGATGACGCAATCTTTTCGGGATTTCTGAATCCGAGAGCCTTATAAAAGCTGTAATACGGAACTGCATTGTCTCCGCTTATGACACCGTTTTTGCAGGAGGCATCTATTTCTATCGGGAATGCCGAGAAGTATACTTCACCGTCTCCGAGCTTATATTTTGTGAATGCCGGCTGACCGTTGGAATCGGCTGCGATCACCTCTGCGCCGATGGATTCGAGCTTAAGCTTGAAATTCGTCCAGAAATGGAAATCGTTTCCTGCAAAATTGACAACATCCTCGCGGACACGACGGCTTCTGGTCGATACCTTTACGCCTGTGAGGGGAGCGAACGGAGAGAGCAGGGCATCGTTTATCGAAAGATACAGCTTTGCTCCTTTCTTTACACGCTCGATGAGGTCGAGCATAACATGAAGGCGCGGACCTCTGTCGCCACCGACTGACGGGATAATGTATGCCGGAGCTTCGGGTATAAGGTCATTCTGCCATGCGAAGGTTATATCGAGACCTGCCTGCTTTGCCAAAATGAAGCTGCCGTATGCTGCTGCCCAGACATCCTGACCTTCGCTGAGTATGCAGACTGCATCGGTAAGACGCTTCGGGAGAGTTTCAAACTCGAAGCTGTCAACGAAATTTGTGAATGCTGTCATTTCTTCGAGTACCGGTTTCTTCGAACCGTCTATTCTGAAAAGACCAAGCTCGCGTTCGACAGAGTTCCAGTCATATGGGGTGTGGCGAAGTGCAGACTGTTCGTTTGCGCACCACCATACGAATCCGCGAAGATCATGCGCCCATGCCGAGAACATTGCGGCACGAACATAATCACCTGCAATGCGCTCTTCGGCTATCATCGGACCGAGCGTTCCGGCTTCCTCGATGAATGCCGGGATATTTCCGATAGACTCATACATAACGGTCTCGGCGGTAGAATGAAGGACAGTCTTCATTTCGTTTATCGGATCGGTGTCGCAGTGAGGTGTGAATATCGGATATGGATGTGTGCAGAGAATATCAAGGCATTCTGCCTGATCCTCGGGAGTCCATGTACCGTTCGGAAGAATGCTGTGCATACCCGAAACTACCGGGTGAGTGGTGTCTTCGAGCTTTATCGCGCCTGCGATATGAGAAGCCCAGACATTTGCGGAATCGCGGCTGATACCGCCCTGCATACAGTTGCATTCGTTTCCGAGATCCCATGCGGATATGGCAGGATGATCTTTGAATCTCTTTACCATGTATCTGACGAATTTGGTCTGCCAGGTTATGACCATCGGATCTGTAAGAAGTCCTCTTCCGGCGAATGCTTCGGGCATGAACATACGTCCGCTCATCCATCCTGTGATAAGTCCGACAATGAGCTTTATTCCATACTTTTTCGCAAGGTCGAGAAATGTCTCAAAGCGGTCGAGCATTACCGGGTCGAGACCTGCGCGACCTTCGGGAGTATGTGGTAGAGGATCTTCGCGAAGACGCAGCTCCATCGGATTTCCTCCGCCCTGATAGTGCATTCTCAGCGGTTGGAAATCGCTCCAAAGCGGGAACATACGCATTACTTTAATATTTGCCTCGCTGAGACGCTTGAGATCAGATTCGACGGTCTCCTCGCTCCAGTCATGCCACATATTCGTTCCTGCGTGCGATGCCCAATAGTTACATCCGGTAAAGAACTTGCCGGATTCGAAAATTTTTTGATTTTCCTTCATGGATTTCACCGTAATATTCTGCTTATAAGCAGAATTGCCTTTCTGCTTCTTTGAGAAGCTGATAATTATGTATATAATACTGCTGATATTATACCATAGTTTTTACGGCTTGTCAAGTGGATTTGAAAAGTGCGAAAATTAAATAAAATAAATGTCAAAAAACTCTTGAAATTTTCTGTGCATTATGATATAATAGACTTATGACCACTGACATGGAGGTTTATTTTATGAAAAACATTATTAAAACATCACCTGCGGTATTTGCGGTCGGTGATAATTACCAGATAATGGTCGAGGTCGCTTTTCCAACGCTTATGTGGGCAGAGGTAGGCGGAGAAGAGTATTTTGATGATTCAAACGGAATAATCCGTTCGGCTGTCACGACTCACAGGATAACGATTCCGAAGGCTGAACTTGAGGCGGCAGGCGGATATACGCTTTTTGCGCGAAAAATAATCGAGCGCAAGCCGTATTTTTCCGAGACTGAAGAGCCGATAAGCGAATATTACAGCTTCAATGCGGTAAGACCTGGAAAGGTCATTGCATATCAGATAGCAGATGCACACAATATGGTCAAAGCTCCTGTCGATGCGTGCAGGGCATTTGAGAAAAAATACGGCGAAATAGATGTTCTTATCATGAACGGCGATATTCCAGATCACAGCGGACGCATCGAGAATTTTCACAATATCTACGAGATAGCATCGCAGCTCACAAACGGTTCGAAGCCGATAATATTCTCACGCGGAAATCATGATACACGCGGAATATATGCCGAAAATATCGCGGATCATACACCTGTAGATAACGGAAACTCATTTTTCGAGGTAAGGCTCGGTGATCTTCATGCGATAGTGCTCGACTGTGGTGAGGATAAGGTCGATTCTCATGCCGAATACGGTCATACAGTATGCTGTCATGCCTTCAGAAAGCGTGAGACAAAGTGGCTCGATAAGCTGATGTCAAATTTCGATAAGGCTTCGACAAAGCACAGAGTCGTGATCGCGCACAATCCTTTCACGTGGAATCATCCCGATCCGTTCGATATAGAAAACGAGATATATTCTCATTGGGCAGATGTACTGAAGACGAGATTTTCGCCCGAGGTATTTATAGCCGGACATCTGCATGAGCTTACGATAAGTCTTCCGGGTGACGAACATGATCATCTCGGACATCCGTGTACTGTCGTATCGGGCTCGCTGCCAAAGCACGGCGGCAACGGCGGTGAAGATTATTTTGCCGGTTCGGGATTCATTTTCGATGACGGCGTGACCGTTGTATTTAACGACAATTCCGGAAATATAATTTCCGAAAACAAAATATAAAGGAGAAAACAAATGAAGATATTATTTCAGGGAGACAGCATAACAGATGCAGGACGCAGCCGCGAAGATATTCACAACCTTGGATATGGTTATCCGCTTTATACCGCAAAGGCTATTAGTGAGGAATTTCCGAATATGGAATTTGAATTTATCGATCTCGGTATCAGCGGAAACCGCGCCGAAAACCTCCGCGACCGTTGGACTGAGGATGCGATAAATATTCAGCCTGATGTTATTTCGATACTTATCGGAATAAATGACACCTGGCACAGAGCGGCAGATAAGAATTGGATGCCGCACGAATATTTCGAGGAGTGCTATCGTGGAATACTCGAACGTATCAAGAAGGAGACGAATGCGAAGATAATCATGCTCGAACAGTTCCTTCTCCCGGTTCCGGATAAGGAATTCTTCCATGTTGACCTCGACCCGAAGATACAGATAACCCGTAAGCTCGCACGTGAGTATGCAGATGCCTTTATTCCGCTCGATGGTCTGTTCGCTGCGGCAAGTGTTGGCACAGCTCCGACGGAATTTGCGGCTGACGGTGTTCATCCCACCGCAAAGGGAGCAGAGTTCATCGCAGGTCACTATCTCGAAGCATTCAAAAAGATAATATAAAATATTTTTGGGGAGATATATGTCTTTTATAAGACTCGTCTCCCCTGTCATTTCAAAGCTGTATTTTCAGAAAGGAAACTGTTTATGGAAAAATCAAAGGTATATTTTACCGATATGCGTGTCGGCGGCGGCGACAATCTGCCGAAAAAATTAAAAAGACTCATAAAAGCCGCAGGTATCGGCGATATTGATATGAAAGACAAATTTGTCGCAATAAAGATACATTTCGGTGAGCCGGGAAATCTTTCTTTCCTTCGCCCGAATTTTGCGAAGGCTGTAGCCGATGTGGTCAAGGAGCAGGGCGGAAAGCCGTTTTTGACCGATTGCAACACACTTTATGTCGGACGCAGAAAAAATGCGCTCGATCATCTTGAGGCGGCTGCCGAGAATGGTTTTTCACCGGCTTCGACCGGATGTCAGATAATCATCGCAGACGGACTCACCGGACGCGATGAGGTTTGGATCCCCGTAGAGGGCGGTGAGCTCGTCAAAGAGGCCAAGATAGGTCGTGCAGTCATGGATGCGGATATATTTATCTCGCTGAATCATTTCAAGGGACATGAAGCGACCGGCTTCGGCGGCGCACTTAAAAATATCGGTATGGGCTGTGGTTCGCGTGCCGGAAAGATGGAGCAGCACAACGGTGGAAAAACTGTCGTGGATCAGGCTAAATGTGTCGGATGTCGCAGCTGTGCTAAGGAATGCGCACATGGCGCGATCTCATTTGAATCGAAAAAAGCATATATTGACGAGGGCAAGTGTGTCGGGTGCGGAAGATGTATCCACGCATGTCGGCTTGAAGCTATCTCGCGTTCTGCCGGAAGTGCGAATGAAGACCTTTGCAAGAAGATGGCGGAATATTCCAAGGCTGTCGTTGACGGTCGTCCGCAGTTCCACATAAACATTGTAAATCAGGTATCTCCTTACTGCGACTGTCATCCCGAAAATGATGCTCCGATAATCCCGGATGTCGGAATGTTCGCTTCGTTTGATGCTGTTGCTGTTGATATGGCGTGTGCGGATGCTTGCAACGCTCAGCCTGCATATGCAAATTCTGTACTCGGCGAGCATTTGGAGCATGATCACTGTCATCACGGCTTTATAAACACTGATGCGGACAGATTTACCGCAACATCGCCTGCTACCGACTGGAAGATTACGCTCGAACATGCCGAAAAGCTCGGAGTCGGAACACGCGAATATGAGCTTGTGAACGTAAAATAAGAGGGCTTGATACGGCTGTTTGCGTTTAAAAAATAAAAGTCATTTATTCTCAATTGCCTGACGAAAAAAACTATAGTATTTGGAGCACCTATAAAATAAAAAATTCACAGAAGATCGAATTGACAGCAAAATATTTCGAGATTTTTTGCAATATACAGAAAATATTTCGATGATTTTCGAAATACGGCGAATTGATTTTCCTTTATGCTGCCGCGTTGGCTGAAAATTGTGAAAAAATGAACATATTCACCTCCCGATTCGGGAGGTGAATTGTGTATCTGGGAGATTTTTCTAATTTACTGTTGACAGAACGAGAAAAAAGGAGTATAATAATTTCATCGAACAAAAGTGTTAATAAATAACTCATAGTTCGATATATATTCTCACAGGAGGTCATTTCCATTATGAAAAAGTCAATCAAAATTCTTGCCATCGTCCTTGCTGCGATGATGCTCGTCGGAACTCTTGCAGGTTGCGGCGACGATCTTTCGGGGAAGTTTGTGATCGGCGGTCTAGGTCCGCTGACCGGAACAGCAGCAACCTACGGTACATCGGTACGCAACGGCGCACAGATCGCTATAGATGAGATCAATGCCGCAGGCGGTGTAAACGGCGTACAGCTCGCTCTGATTTTCGCAGATGATGAGGCTGACAGCGCAAAGGCTGTTACCGCTTATGAAAACCTTATGGATAAGGGTATGCAGGTGCTTATCGGCGCAACCACTTCGGGCGTTTCGGTAGCTCTCAACGATGCTGTCGGTAAGGACGGTATTCTTCAGATCACTCCTTCGGCTTCTCAGCTCGAAGCTGTAAGCGTGAACTCCAACGCTTTCCGCGTCTGCTTCACTGACCCGCTCCAGGGTATTGCAATGGCAGATTACACTTACAACACTCTCGGCTACAGAAGTGTTGCTGTCATCCACAATCAGGACGATGATTATTCGGTAGGTATCTACAAGGCATTCATCGAAGAGTTCGAAAAGCTCGGCGGAAAGATCGCAGAGGATGTTTCCTTTGCTAAGGATGCTACAGACTTCAGCGCACAGATGACTAAGGTCGCAGCATCCGATGCTGATTTCCTTTTCATGCCGATATACGCTGAAAAGGCAGCTCAGATCATCATCGCCGCAAACGACAAGGGCGTTGATATACCGCTCCTCGGTGCTGACGGTCTTGACGGTATTCTCGAATATCTCGATGGCGATAACGCAAAGCTCTGCGAGGGACTTGTTTATCTTACTCCATTCGTTTCAACCGACTCCGACCCGAAGGTACAGTCCTTCACAAACACCTATAATAAGAAGTTCGGAAAGGATCCCGACCAGTTCGCAGCTGACGCATATGATGCAGTTTATCTTGCAGCGGCAGCTATTGAAAAGACAGGCTGCACAGATCCGGCGGCTCTCGACAACGTAGCTCTCGTTGCAGCTATGGACGGAATTGAGCTTGACGGTCTTACCGGAAGCATGAAGTTCGATTCTACCGGTGAACCCAACAAGGGTGCAAAGGTCGCTAAGATCATAAACGGCGAATACGTTGCTCAGAGCAACTGATAAAGATTTAAAACAAGATCCTTATCTCCGACGGTATTTTCCGCCGGAGATAAGCTGTTATCTGCGCTGATCAACGCATTTTCCCTATAACAAGGTGCTTTGATCAGTTCGGGTAACATTTTCATAAAAAGAAAGGATAGTGCGCTTATGCAAGTATTGATTTCTACAATTATAGATGGACTGAATCTTGGATCGGTCTATGCCCTTGTCGCACTCGGCTATTCAATGGTATACGGCATAGCGAAAATGCTCAACTTCGCTCATGGCGATGTCATAATGGTCGGTATATACGCGATATTTGTCTGTCTCCAAATGAGCTTTCTACCGATTTGGGTATCAATGTTGATATGTGTGATCATTTGCGCGCTACTTGGCTTCACGGTCGAAAAGCTGGCATATAAGCCGCTGCGTAATTCATCTCCGCTGTCGGTGCTTATTACGGCTATCGGTGTATCCTATCTTCTGCAAAATGTCGCCCTGCTCATATTCAATTCCGATCGTAAGTTCTTACAAAAATTCATCGATCTCGGAAATCTCACTATTGGTGAGATCGAGATCCCGAAGATCTCCTTCGTGATTTGGGGCACTACTATCGTAATAATGGTCGCGCTCAATATCTTTATAAAAAATACGAAGATGGGACGTGCAATGCTCGCAGTCTCTGAGGACAGGGGCGCGGCACAGCTCATGGGCGTAAATGTCAACAGCACTATTTCGTTGACCTTTGTCATCGGCTCAGCTCTCGCAGGAGTTGCCGCTGTGCTTTATGCCGCAAAGTACAAGAACGTTGACCCGTACACAGGTTCTGTATTCGGAATAAAAGCATTTGCCGCCGCAGTATTCGGAGGTATCGGCTCAATACCAGGTGCACTTATCGGCGGATTCTCGCTCGGACTCATCGAGGCATTGACTATAGGTTTTCTCCCGGATTCACTCAGTGCTGCGTCCGATGGAGTTGCATACGCGCTCCTCATCTTAATGCTTATACTCAAGCCGTCCGGTCTGCTCGGTAAAAAGAAGATCGAAAAGGTTTAAGGAGGTCTTGACGTGAAAAATATCATAAATCGAAAAAATCTGGCAAGATTCGCTGCTGCGGTCGCTGTTTGGGCGGTCATAGCACTTTTGATGGCTACAGGCGTGATGTCGAGAAGCCTTCAATCTCTTGCTGTCAAGATATGCTATTACATCGTTTTGACGCTTTCGCTCGATCTCATAGTCGGTTATCTCGGTGATCTTTCGCTCGGACAGGCTGCATTCTATGCGGTAGGTGGCTATGCCGGATGTGCATTTGCGGTGTATGTTGATATGCCTTTTGTACCGAAGTTCATTCTTTCGCTTATTATCGGTGGAATTGCGGCGGCTGTTGTCGGATTTCTCATCAGCAAAGCTATACTCAAGCTTCGCGGAGACTATCTCGCGATAGTTACTTTGGCATTCGGTGAATTTATTCGCTCGTTCGTCAAGATAATCCCCGGACTCGGTTCGACAAAGGGTCTCATCGGAATACCTACATATTCGAACAGAATAGTCGGCTTCTCGCTCTCGTATATAATAGTACTTTTGACGATCATCGCAGTATATAATTTCACTCATTCACGTGCCGGACGTGCTGTCACCGCTATACGTGACAATTCAATAGCCGTTGCATCTGTCGGAATAGATATAAAGAAAATGAAGGTCTTGGTCTTCAGCATATCGGCATTTTTGGCAGGTATTGCCGGAGTATTATTCGGATTCTTCAAGACAACGATAACTCCTTCGGATTTTACATACAATCTCTCTATCGAAGTACTTGTAATGGTCGTTCTTGGCGGAATGGGGACGATAAAGGGCTCGGTCATTGCAGCGGTGGTTATCGTTGCACTTCCCGAACTGCTTCGCGGAGCGGCGGATTATCGTATGCTTATATATGCCATTGCGCTTATAGCTATGATGATGTTCAAATCAAATCCAAGACTTGCGAAGGCTATGGAGCGTATTAGTTCGTCGTGGAATAATTTTAAAAACGGACTTACGAAAAGATCCGGAGGTGAAGCGAAATGAGTATGCTTAAAGTTGAAGGTCTCGGAATAACGTTTGGCGGACTCAAAGCCGTGGATGGACTTTCGCTTGAAATCGAAAAAAATGAGCTTTACGGTCTGATAGGTCCGAACGGCGCAGGAAAAACAACTGTATTCAATCTGCTTACCGGAGTTTATAAGCCGACAAGCGGCAGATTTTTTCTCGATGGTGAAGAGCTTACTGGAAAATCTTCGATTGAAATAAATCGCAAGGGCATTGCACGAACCTTCCAGAATATCCGTCTTTTCGGAAAAATGACGGTCGCGGATAACGTAAGAGTCGGTCTCTACAATCAAATGCACTATTCGTTAGCCGATAGTTTGTTCCGCACATCGAAATTCTTTGCCGAGGAAAAGGAGTTCTCAAAGCGTGCCGATGAGCTGCTCGCAGTGTTCGAT